>NZ_JAKKSJ010000066.1:0-15663 GCF_025653365.1 Shewanella sp. SW32
AAAGAAAGAAGAAGGCGGACGTCACACTCCATTCTTCAAAGGCTACCGTCCACAGTTCTACTTCCGTACAACTGACGTAACCGGTACTATCGAACTGCCAGAAGGCGTAGAGATGGTAATGCCTGGCGACAACATCAAAATGGTAGTGACTCTGATTTGCCCAATCGCGATGGACGAAGGTTTACGCTTCGCAATCCGTGAAGGTGGTCGTACAGTTGGTGCTGGTGTAGTAGCTAAAATCATCGCTTAATTGCGATAGAGATTAGTTTGAAAAGGAAGCTTCGGCTTCCTTTTTTATTTGAGGGCTGGTTTTATTTACAAATTTGTGTAAAATGCTCGCCACTCTGAAGTTAAATAGTTATTTGATGACTATTTACACAGCGGGCTTGATATCCGAATTTAGATAGGTATAATGGCCCCCTCGTCGACCTAGGTTAACGAATTAAATGATTAGTCGCTTAAGTTAATCATTATCATAGCGGCTCCGATTGGGAGTCGAACGGTTAAATCATCTCGCTCTGCTTTTCTATTTAGAAGAAGCTAGAGGGTGATTTTTTATATGTCCATTTTAGGAGCTCTGGTCAATGCAGAACCAAAGAATCCGTATCCGCTTAAAGGGATTTGATCATCGCTTAATTGATCAGTCTACAGCGGAAATCGTTGAAACTGCTAAGCGTACAGGCGCGCAGGTTCGTGGTCCAATTCCACTACCTACTCGCAAAGAGCGTTATACCATTTTGATCTCTCCGCACGTTAATAAAGATGCTCGTGACCAGTACGAATTACGTACACACAAGCGCCTGGTTGACATCGTAGAGCCAACTGAAAAGACTGTTGACGCGTTAATGCGTTTAGATCTTGCGGCTGGTGTCGACGTACAGATTAGCTTGGGTTAATTGAGATCCTAGTAAGAAGAGGTTTGAGAGATGGCTATCGGTCTTATTGGTCGTAAAGTTGGTATGACTCGCATCTTCACTGAAGATGGTGTTTCAATACCAGTTACTGTAATTGAAGTTGCAGGCAACCGTGTTACTCAAGTGAAAACTTTAGAAACTGACGGCTACCGTGCACTTCAAGTTACAACTGGCACCAAAAAAGCCAATCGCATCACTAAACCAGAAGCAGGTCACTTTGCCAAGAGCGGCGTTGAAGCCGGTCGTGGTTTGTGGGAAATGCGTTTGGTAGACGGTGAAGGCGAGGGCATTGAAGTTGGTGCTGAGCTAAATGTTGATATTTTCGCAGACGTAGCGAAAGTTGATGTTACTGGTCAATCAAAAGGTAAAGGCTTCCAAGGCGGCGTTAAGCGTTGGAACTTCCGTACTCAAGATATGACTCACGGTAACTCTTTGTCGCACCGCTCGAATGGTTCTATCGGTCAGAACCAAACGCCTGGTCGCGTATTCAAAGGCAAAAAAATGTCAGGCCATATGGGTGCCGAGCGTGTTACTACTCAAAATCTAGTTGTTGTTCGTGTAGATGTTGAGCGTAACCTGCTACTAGTCCGTGGCGCTGTTCCTGGCGCTACCAATGGCGACTTGATTATCAAGCCTGCCGTTAAAGCTTAAGGTCTGAGGAGATAGTAATGGAATTGGTATTGAAAGACGCGCAAAGCGCTCTTGAAGTTTCCGAAACTACCTTCGGCCGTGACTTTAACGAGGCACTGGTTCATCAGGTAGTTGTAGCATACGCTGCAAACGCGCGTCAGGGCACTCGTGCTCAAAAGACTCGTGCGGAAGTAACTGGCTCAGGCAAAAAGCCTTGGCGCCAAAAAGGAACTGGCCGTGCTCGTGCTGGTTCTGTTAAAGGCCCAATCTGGCGTGGCGGTGGCGTAACATTCGCTGCTAAAACCCAAGATCACAGCCAAAAAGTTAACAAAAAGATGTACCGCGGCGCGCTGAGAAGCATTCTGTCTGAATTGGTACGTCAAGAGCGTTTGGTTATTGTTGAATCTTTCGGTGTTGAAGCTCCTAAAACTAAAGAGCTGAAAGCTAAATTGAAAGCAATGAACCTTGAAGACGTTCTGATTGTGACTGCAGAAGTTGATGAGAACTTATTCTTAGCAGCTCGTAACCTGTACAAGGTTGACGTTCGTGATGTAGCGGGTCTAGACCCAGTGAGTCTGATCGCCTTCAACACTGTGCTTGTGACTGCTGACGCAGTGAAGCAAATCGAGGAGATGCTAGCATGATGATCCGCGAAGAACGTTTGCTAAAAGTTATTCTCGCTCCACATATCTCTGAAAAGAGCACTGTGAACGCTGAGAAGCACAACACTGTTGTTTTCCGCGTAGCTATCGATGCAACTAAAGCTGAAATTAAAGCTGCTGTTGCTAAGCTATTTGAAGTTGAAGTTGATTCAGTTCGCACTTTAGTGAGCAAAGGCAAAACTAAACGCACTGGTGGCCGTACTGGTCGTCGTAGCGATTGGAAAAAAGCCTATGTGACTCTAGCTGCTGGTGCTGACATCGATTTCGTCGGCGGCGCTGAGTAAGCAAAGGAGAATTATCATGGCAGTTATTAAGTGTAAGCCAACCTCTCCAGGTCGTCGCCACGTAGTTAAAGTGGTGAACACTGACCTGCACAAGGGTAAACCTTTTGCTGGCCTGTTGGCGAAAAAATCTAAAAGTGGTGGCCGTAACAATACTGGCCGTATCACTGTCCGTCACGTAGGTGGTGGTCATAAGCAGCATTATCGTCTAATCGACTTCAAACGCGATAAAGATGGCATCCCTGCAAAGATTGAGCGTCTGGAATATGATCCAAACCGTACTGCTAACATCGCGTTAGTATTGTATGCGGATGGTGAGCGTCGTTATATTCTTGCTGCCAAAGGCATGCAAGCTGGCGATAAGATCCAGTCTGGTGTTGCTGCCGAGATCAAAACCGGTAACGCTATGCCACTGCGCAACATCCCAGTAGGTTCTGTAGTTCACGCAGTTGAAATGAAGCCTGGTAAAGGTGCTCAGATCGCTCGTTCTGCAGGTGCTTATGTACAAGTTGTTGCTCGTGATGGCGCATATGCCACTCTACGTCTTCGCTCTGGCGAAATGCGTAAAGTGCCAGTTGATTGCCGCGCGACATTTGGTGAAGTTGGTAATGCCGAACACATGCTACGCCAGTTAGGTAAAGCAGGTGCTAAGCGCTGGAGAGGCATACGTCCTACAGTGCGTGGTGTTGCAATGAACCCAGTAGACCATCCACACGGTGGTGGTGAAGGCCGTACTTCTGGTGGTCGTCACCCAGTGACTCCATGGGGTGTGCCAACTAAGGGTTATAAAACTCGTAGTAACAAGCGCACTGACAAGTACATCGTACGTCGTCGTAATAAATAGTAAGAGGATTCGCCATGCCACGTTCTCTCAAGAAAGGTCCCTTCATTGACCTGCACTTGCTGAAGAAGGTAGAGAAAGCGATGGAAGCCGGTGACAAAAAGCCTATTAAGACTTGGTCACGTCGCTCTATGATCATTCCAAATATGATTGGTTTGACCATCGCTGTCCATAATGGTCGTCAGCACGTTCCTGTGTTCGTAACTGACGAAATGATCGGCCACAAACTTGGTGAATTTTCACCAACTCGCACTTATCGCGGCCATGCTGCAGATAAGAAAGCGAAGAAGCGTTAATACGGGAGGAATAAGATGGAAGTTTTAGCTAAACATCGTTTTGCCCGTACGTCTGCGCAGAAGGCCCGTCTGGTTGCTGATCAAATTCGTGGATTGCCTGTTGCTAAGGCCCTCGAGATTTTGACTTTCAGCCCCAAGAAAGCCGCCGTACTGGTTAAAAAAGTACTTGACTCAGCTATCGCAAACGCCGAACACAACGAAGGCGCGGATATTGATGAGCTTAAAGTCGGAGCCGTCTTCGTAGATGAAGGCCCAACTATGAAGCGTATCATGCCACGTGCTAAAGGCCGCGCTGATCGTATCATGAAGCGTACCAGCCACATTACTGTGGTTGTATCAGATCGCTAGGAGAGAGCAATGGGACAGAAAGTACATCCTAATGGTATCCGTCTGGGTATCACCAAGCCTTGGATCTCTACCTGGTACGCAGATAAATCAGATTACGCAAGTAACCTGAACAGCGACTGGGAAGTGCGTAAGTTTCTTGTAGAGAAATTACAAGCTGCTTCAGTATCTAAGATTGTTATCGAGCGTCCAGCGAAAAGCATCCGCGTTACCATTCACACTGCCCGTCCAGGTGTTGTGATCGGTAAGAAAGGTGAAGACGTTGAAGTATTGCGTGCTGCAGTGTCAAAACTTGCTGGCACTCCTGCTCAAATTAACATCGCTGAGATCCGTAAACCTGAGCTAGATGCCAAGTTAGTTGCTGACTCAATTGCACAGCAATTAGAGCGTCGCGTAATGTTCCGTCGTGCTATGAAGCGCGCAGTTCAAAACGCAATGCGTATTGGTGCTCAAGGTATCAAAGTACAAGTTAGTGGCCGTTTAGGCGGAGCTGAGATTGCGCGCGATGAGTGGTATCGTGAAGGTCGTGTACCTTTACATACTTTGCGTGCTGACATCGACTATTCTACATCTGAAAGTCACACCCAATACGGTGTGATTGGCGTTAAAGTTTGGATCTTCAAAGGTGAAGTTCTAGACGGAATGCTGCCACAGATTGAAGAGCCGAAGCAGCAGCAACCTAAGCGCAAGCCTCGTGGTAAATAGGAGAGCCGGCAATGCTGCAACCTAAACGTATGAAGTTTCGCAAGATGTTCAAAGGCCGCAACCGCGGTCTAGCGAACGGTACCGAAGTTAGCTTTGGTACTTTTGGTCTGAAAGCAGTCGGCCGTGGCCGTTTAACTGCACGTCAGATCGAATCTGCACGTCGTGCCATGACACGTCACATTAAGCGTCAGGGACAAATTTGGATTCGAGTTTTCCCGGACAAGCCGATTACCTCTAAGCCTCTTGAAGTGCGTATGGGTAAAGGTAAAGGTAACGTTGAATACTGGGTATGTCAGATTCAACCTGGTAAGGTTCTTTATGAGATGAATGGTGTTTCTGAAGTGATCGCTCGTGAAGCGTTTGCTTTGGCTGCTGCCAAGCTTCCAATTAAGACTACCTTCGTAACTAAGACGGTGATGTAATGAAAGCGAGCGAACTGAGAGAAAAGAGCGTTGAAGAACTGAACGCTGAACTACTTGGTCTGCTGCGTGAGCAGTTCAACCTGCGTATGCAACACGCCACTGGTCAGTTGACTCAGACTAATCAACTGAAATTGGTGCGCCGTAATATTGCGCGCGTTAAGACCATTATTACTTCTAAGGCGGGTGCATAATGTCTGATAAAATCCGTACTTTGCAGGGTCGTGTAACTAGCAACAAAATGGACAAGTCCATTACTGTTGCTATCGAACGCCAAGTGAAACACCCAATTTATGGGAAATACATTAAGCGTACGACAAAGATCCATGCACATGACGAAACGAATCAGTGCAATGAAGGCGATTTAGTAGCGATTCGCGAATGTCGTCCTTTGTCTAAGACTAAGTCTTGGACCCTGGTTGAAGTAGTATCAAAGGCCTAAGTTAATTAGGTATTTAGGTAAACGGCTCCAGAATGTGGGGCCGTTTGTTTTTTAATACTATACATTCCACTTTTATGGTGTTATATTTGCGCGCCATTTTTGACTAAATTAATAGCAAAAATGAGTGTTTTTATTGTCCCATAGTGGGAATTGTGTAGTAACGATAGCGGAGCACTTAAAATGATCCAAATGCAATCGACTCTTGACGTTGCTTGTAACAGCGGCGCACGCAGAGTTCAGTGTATTAAGGTCTTGGGTGGCTCTCATCGTCGTTATGCCGGTATCGGCGACATCATCAAAGTTTCTGTTAAAGAAGCGATTCCTCGCGCTAAAGCGAAGAAAGGCGATGTGTATAACGCGGTGGTAGTCCGTACTAAGAAAGGCGTACGTCGTCCAGACGGTTCTGTCATTCGCTTCGATCGGAATGCAGCTGTTCTTTTGAACAACAACCTGCAGCCGATTGGTACTCGTATCTTTGGACCAGTGACACGTGAATTGCGTAATGAGCAATTTATGAAAATTGTCTCGCTGGCACCAGAAGTACTGTAAGGAGCTTCAAAATGGCAGCTAAAATACGTCGTGAAGACGAAGTGATTGTATTAGCAGGTAAAGACAAGGGTAAACGTGCAAAAGTTTCTCAAGTCCTTCCTACTGGTAAATTGATTGTTGAAGGCATCAATCTTGTCAAAAAACACCAAAAGCCAAACCCACAATTGGGCGTAGCTGGCGGTATTGTTGAGAAAGAAGCACCGATACAAGCATCAAATGTAGCGATTTTCAACTCTGCCACTGGCAAAGCTGATCGCGTTGGTTTCCGCTTTGAAGACGGCAAAAAAGTTCGTTTCTTCAAATCGAACAGTGAACTCGTTAAGTAATTGGAGTAAACGATGGCGAAACTGCATGATAAATACCAAGAGACTGTTGTCGCTGAACTTGCTAAAAAGTTCGGTTATACCAGTGTCATGCAAGTCCCTCGGATTGAGAAAATCACCCTGAACATGGGTGTTGGCGAAGCAGTTGCAGACAAGAAAATCATGGACCATGCTGTCCGTGATATGACTGCAATCGCTGGTCAAAAGCCAGTAGTGACTGTAGCTCGTAAGTCAGTTGCTGGTTTTAAAATCCGTGAAGGCTACCCTATTGGCTGTAAAGTGACCCTACGCGGTGAGCGTATGTGGGAATTCTTAGAGCGTTTAGTCGATATCGCAATCCCACGTATTCGTGACTTCCGTGGCTTAAGCGCTAAAGCGTTTGACGGCCGTGGTAACTACGCAATGGGCGTGCGTGAGCAGATCATCTTCCCAGAAATCGATTACGATAAAATCGATAAGATTCGTGGTATGGATATTGTTATCACTACTACTGCGAAGAATGATGAAGAAGGTCGTGCTTTGTTAGACGCTTTTAACTTCCCATTCAAGAAATAAGGGTAGCGTAATGGCAAAAACATCAATGAAAGCACGTGAAGCTAAACGTGCACAGCTCGTGGCCAAGTACGCTGAAAAGCGTGCGGCTCTTAAGACTATCATTGCAAGTCCAGCTTCTTCTGACGAAGATCGTTGGGATGCGGTTCTTAAGCTGCAAGCTCTACCACGTGATTCCAGCGCTGCGCGTCAACGCAATCGTTGTAATCAAACTGGTCGCCCTCATGGCTTCTTACGTAAATTCGGCTTAAGCCGTATCAAATTACGTGAAGCAACCATGCGTGGTGAAGTTCCTGGCCTGCGTAAGGCCAGCTGGTAAGCACTTGTCACGGAGTAAGCTAATATGAGCATGCAAGATCCTATTGCGGATATGTTAACCCGTATTCGTAACGGCCAAGCTGCTAACCACGTATCAGTGAAGATGCCTTCAGCTAAGTTGAAAGTCGCAATTGCGAAACTACTTAAAGATGAAGGTTATATTGCTGATTACGCCGTAGCAGATGAAGCCAAGCCTGAACTGGAAGTTACTTTAAAGTATTTCCAAGGCCAACCAGTCGTTGAGACTATCCAGCGTGTAAGTCGCCCTGGTCTTCGTATTTACAAAGGTAAAAACGAACTTCCAAAGGTGATGGGCGGTCTGGGTGTCGCAATTGTGTCCACTTCTAAAGGCTTGATGACTGATCGTGCCGCCCGCCTTGCAGGCATGGGTGGCGAGGTTATCTGCTACGTAGCTTAAGGAGCTAGGAATGTCTCGTGTAGCAAAAGCACCAGTATCTATTCCAGCTGGCGTAGAGGTGACCTTGAACGAACAGACCCTTACCGTCAAAGGCGGAAAAGGTAGTCTGACTCGAGTGATCAACAATGCGGTCAATGTTGTTATTGAAGCCGGCGTAGTTAAGTTCCTCCCTGTTGAAGGCGTTGTTAACGCTTGGGCACAGGCTGGTACAACTCGTGCATTAGTAAACAACATGGTTGTTGGTGTATCTCAAGGTTTTGAGCGTAAGTTAAAGTTAGTTGGCGTTGGTTACCGTGCGAAACTCGTCGGTGCTGATATTGACCTTACTTTAGGTTTCTCTCATCCGTTAGTACACAAACTGCCCGCAGGCGTTACTGCAGAGTGCCCTAGCCAAACTGACATCGTCCTACGTGGCGTTGATAAACAGTTAATTGGCCAAGTCGCTGCTGAGATTCGCGGATACCGTCCACCAGAGCCATACAAAGGCAAAGGTGTTCGCTATGACGACGAAGTAGTACGCCGTAAAGAGGCTAAGAAGAAGTAGGTAACGCGATATGGATAAGAAAACATCTCGCTTACGTCGCGCTACTCGCGCTCGTAAGAAGATCCAAGAGCTGGGCGTGAACCGTCTGGTTGTACATCGTACACCGCGTCACATTTATGCTCAGGTGATCAATCCTGAAGCTCAGGTGTTGGCAGCTGCTTCAACCGTAGAAAAAGCGGTTAAAGAGCTACTGAAGAGTACCGGTAACGTAGACGCAGCGAAAGCAGTAGGTAAATTTGTTGCTGAGCGCGCGATCGAAAAAGGCGTAACTTCAGTTGCGTTCGATCGTTCTGGTTTCAAGTATCACGGTCGTGTAGCTGCTTTAGCAGATGCAGCTCGTGAAGCTGGCCTGAAGTTCTAAGGGGTTATAAAATGGCTAAATTAGAAGCTCAGCAAAAAGACGATCTGCAAGAGAAATTAATTGCAGTTAATCGTGTTTCTAAAGTAGTTAAGGGCGGTCGTATCTTTAGCTTCACAGCACTGACAGTAGTGGGTGACGGTAACGGTAAGATTGGCTATGGCTATGGCAAAGCACGTGAAGTTCCAGCCGCGATTCAAAAAGCGATGGAAAAAGCTCGTCGTAACATTGTGACCGTTGAGTTGAATGCAGGTACTCTGCATCACCCAGTTAAAGGTCGTCATACTGGTTCACTTGTGTACATGCAACCTGCATCACAAGGTACTGGTATTATTGCCGGTGGCGCAATGCGTGCCGTATTGGAAGTAGCAGGCGTGCATAACGTTCTGTCAAAAGCATACGGTTCTACTAACCCGATCAACATCGTTCGCGCGACTGTCGATGCATTGGTGCACATGAAGTCACCTTCGCAAATCGCAGCTAAGCGTGGCCTGAATGTTGACGAAATTCGGGGGTAATGCACCATGGCAACTAAAACTGTAAAAGTTACTCAAACTAAAAGCGGTATCGGTCGTTTACCGAAGCACCGTGCAACCCTAACGGGTCTTGGTTTGCGTCGCATTGGTCACACTGTTGAATTAGAAGATACTCCTTCTGTTCGCGGTATGATCAACAAGGTCTACTACATGGTTAAGGTGGAGGATTAATAGATGCGTTTAAATACTCTATCTCCAGCTGCAGGCTCTAAGCATGCACCAAAGCGTGTAGGCCGTGGTATGGGCTCAGGTCTAGGTAAAACAGCGGGTCGTGGTCATAAAGGCCAAAAGTCTCGCTCTGGTGGCGGTGTACGCCCAGGATTCGAAGGTGGTCAAATGCCACTAAAAATCCGTTTACCTAAATTTGGTTTTACCTCGCGTCGCGCTATGGTAACAGCTGAAGTTCGTGTACTCGAACTGGCAAAAGTTAACGGTGATGTTATCGACTTAAACGCTCTGAAAGATGCGAACGTAATAACTCGCAACATCCAGTTTGCGAAAATTGTTCTTTCAGGTACCATTGAGCGCCCTGTGACTGTTAAAGGTCTGAAGGTAACCAAAGGTGCACGTGCAGCTATTGAAGCTGCCGGCGGTAAGATCGAGGAATAATACGTCGATGGCAAAACCAGGACTTGATTTAAAAAGCGCGAAAGGTGGACTTTCTGAATTGAAAGCTCGCCTCCTGTTCGTGATTGGTGCGATTATCGTCTTTAGAGCCGGTTCGTTTGTGCCAATTCCTGGTATTGACGCAGCTGTATTAGCAGAGCTGTTTGCTCAGCAAAGTGGAACCATCCTTGGCATGTTTAACATGTTCTCGGGTGGTGCCCTTGAGCGTGCCTCTATCTTTGCATTAGGTATTATGCCGTACATTTCGGCATCGATTATCATGCAACTGTTGACTGTAGTACATCCTGCACTCGCTGAATTGAAAAAAGAAGGCGAATCAGGACGTAAGAAAATCAGTCAATATACCAGATGGGGTACCTTAGTGCTGGGTACATTCCAGTCGGTCGGTATTGCAACCGGGTTACCAAACTTAGTGCCAGGCCTTGTGGTCAACATTGGATTTGGATTCTACTTTGTTGCGGTTGTGAGCTTAGTAACAGGAACTATGTTCCTTATGTGGCTAGGTGAGCAAATTACCGAACGTGGTATAGGTAATGGTATCTCGATTTTGATTTTCGCAGGTATTGTTGCTGGATTACCTTCCGCTATCGGCCAAACGGCTGAGCAGGCGCGTCAAGGTGACTTGAATGTGTTAGTATTGTTGTTGCTCGCGGTAATTGTGTTTGCAGTGACTTATTTTGTAGTGTTTGTGGAACGTGGTCAGCGTCGTATCGTCGTTAACTATGCTAAGCGTCAGCAAGGCCGTAAGGTGTTCGCTGCGCAAAGTACCCATCTACCGCTGAAAATAAACATGGCAGGTGTTATTCCGCCAATTTTTGCGTCAAGCATCATTTTGTTTCCTGGAACACTGGCTCAGTGGTTCGGTCAAAATGAGTCCATGTCATGGTTGAGTGATTTTTCACTGGCTGTGTCACCTGGACAACCGCTTTACTCATTATTATATGCAACAGCGATTATCTTTTTCTGTTTCTTCTATACTGCGTTGGTGTTTAACCCGCGTGAAACAGCAGATAACTTGAAGAAGAGTGGTGCATTCATCCCTGGGATCCGTCCTGGAGAACAGACTTCGCGTTACATTGATAAAGTTATGACCCGTTTGACATTGGCAGGCGCGTTATACATAACCTTTATCTGCTTAATTCCGGAGTTCATGTTAATTGCGTGGAAAGTACAGTTCTATTTCGGCGGTACTTCACTACTAATTATGGTAGTCGTAATCATGGACTTCATGGCTCAGGTTCAGACGCATATGATGTCTCATCAGTATGAGTCTGTGATGAAGAAAGCTAACCTAGTTAACAAAGCGAATTTAGATCGCTTTGGTCGCTAAGTAGCTTTACGGAGTGATGAAATGAAAGTTCGAGCTTCCGTGAAGAAGATCTGCCGTAACTGCAAGATCGTCAAGCGTAGTGGCGTTGTACGCGTTATCTGTGTTGAACCAAAACACAAACAGCGTCAAGGCTAAAAAGTAATTTGTTCAGCCCATGAATTGGGCTGAACAAAATTTTGTTTGCAAATCTGTCGACTGTCGAGTATCCTTTCGGGCTTTTCGCAGTTGGCCTTTAACTTTAAGGAGTGCATAGTGGCCCGTATCGCTGGCATTAACATTCCTGATCAAAAGCATACAGTCATCGCATTGACTGCAATTTTCGGCATCGGCCGTACTCGCGCTAGAGCAATCTGCGCGGCTACAGCAATCGCTGAAACTGCTAAGATCAAGGAATTGAGCGAAGCTCAAATAGACACACTACGCGAAGAAGTCGCCAAATACCTAGTAGAAGGTGACTTACGTCGTGAGATTTCAATGAACATCAAGCGTCTTATGGATCTTGGTTGTTATCGTGGTCTCCGCCATCGCCGTAGCCTGCCTCTCCGTGGGCAACGTACTAAGACCAATGCGCGTACGCGTAAAGGTCCACGTAAACCTATTAGAAAGTAACGGGAAGGTAAAGCAATGGCTAAAGTTCCGTCACGTTCTCCGCGTAAGCGCGTACGTAAACAGGTTGCAGATGGCATGGCTCATATCCATGCTTCTTTCAACAACACTATTGTCACCATTACAGATCGTCAAGGTAATGCGTTGTCATGGGCTACTTCAGGTGGTTCAGGTTTCCGTGGTTCACGTAAATCTACTCCATTTGCTGCACAGGTGGCTGCTGAGCGTGCAGGTGCTGCTGCTCAAGACTACGGTTTAAAAAACCTTGAAGTGTTTGTGAAGGGTCCAGGTCCAGGTCGTGAGTCAGCCATTCGTGCGCTGAACGCTGTTGGTTATAAAATTACCAACATTACCGATGTGACGCCGATCCCTCATAATGGTTGTCGTCCTCCTAAAAAGCGTCGTGTATAACGCCGTTTCATTAGGATAGTTGGAGAAAGATCATGGCAAGATACTTGGGTCCCAAGCTCAAGCTCAGCCGCCGAGAAGGTACAGACCTTTTCTTAAAAAGCGGTGTGAGAGCAATCGATTCAAAGTGTAAACTGGAAACTGCACCTGGACAACATGGCGCTCGTAAGCCACGTTTGTCAGAGTACGGTACTCAGTTACGCGAAAAACAAAAAGTTCGTCGTATTTACGGTGTGTTAGAAAAACAATTCCGTAACTATTACAAAGATGCTGCACGTACTAAAGGCAACACAGGTGAAAACCTGCTTCAGCTTTTAGAAACCCGTCTTGATAACGTTGTTTATCGTATGGGCTTCGGTGCAACTCGTGCAGAATCACGTCAGCTAGTAAGCCATAAATCTATTATGGTTAACGGTCGTGTTGTTAACATTCCATCATTCAAAGTGTCTGCGAATGATGTTGTGAGCATCCGCGAGAAGTCACGTACTCAAGCTCGTATTAAAGCGGCTTTAGAAGTGGCAGCTCAACGCGAGAAGCCTACATGGGTTGAAGTCGACAACGCGAAAATGGAAGGTGCTTTCAAGCGCGTTCCAGAACGTAGCGATTTGTCTGCGGAAATTAACGAACAGCTGATCGTCGAGCTTTACTCTAAGTAAGGCTAACAAACAAGAGAGGACACAATGCAGGGTTCTGTTACAGAATTTCTTAAACCGCGTCTCGTTGATATCGAGCAGGTTAACTCAACACGTGCCAAGGTTACATTGGAACCACTTGAGCGTGGTTTCGGCCACACTTTAGGTAACGCGTTGCGTCGCATCCTATTGTCGTCTATGCCCGGCTGCGCGGTTACCGAAGTCGAGATTGACGGTGTACTGCACGAATACAGCAGTAAGGAAGGCGTTCAAGAAGATATCCTTGAGATCTTGTTAAACCTGAAAGGGTTAGCAGTGACCATCGAGGGTAAAGACGAGGCTATGCTTACGTTGAGCAAGTCCGGCGCAGGCCCTGTCATCGCAGCAGATATCACGCATGATGGTGATGTCACTATCGTGAATCCTGATCATATTATCTGTCATCTGACAGGTAACAATGATATCAGCATGCGTATTCGCGTTGAGCGTGGTCGTGGTTATGTACCAGCATCTGCTCGTGCACAGACCGAAGACGATGATCGCCCAATCGGCCGCTTGCTGGTTGATGCTTCTTTCTCGCCAGTTGCACGTATTGCCTACAATGTAGAAGCAGCACGTGTAGAACAGCGTACTGACTTAGATAAACTCGTTATCGATATGACCACAAACGGTACTATCGATCCTGAGGAAGCTATCCGTCGTTCTGCAACTATTCTGGCTGAACAGCTAGATGCGTTTGTAGAGTTACGTGACGTGACTGAGCCAGAGCTGAAAGAAGAGAAACCGGAATTCGATCCGATTCTGCTGCGTCCTGTCGACGATTTAGAGCTAACTGTACGTTCGGCTAACTGCTTGAAAGCCGAAGCGATTCATTACATCGGAGATCTGGTACAGCGCACTGAAGTTGAGTTGCTGAAAACCCCGAACTTAGGTAAGAAATCTCTTACTGAAATTAAGGATGTTTTAGCTTCTCGCGGACTGTCGTTAGGTATGCGTTTGGAAAACTGGCCTCCAGCTAGTTTAGCAGACGACCTATAAGTCTCAGGTTTGTACAGATTTAGGTTATAAGGATTAGGTCATGCGCCATCGTAAGAGTGGTCGTCAACTAAACCGTAACAGCAGTCATCGCCAAGCCATGTTTCGCAACATGGCCGGTTCACTAGTTCGTCATGAGATCATCAAGACAACTGTGGCTAAAGCGAAAGAACTGCGTCGCGTAGTTGAGCCTCTGATAACACTTGCTAAGAGTGACAGCGTTGCAAACCGTCGTTTAGCGTTTGCACGTACTCGCGACGCTGAAGTCGTTGGTAAGTTATTTACTGAGTTGGGTCCACGTTACCAGGAACGTCCTGGTGGCTATACCCGTATCCTTAAGTGCGGTTTACGTGCTGGTGATAAAGCCCCTATGGCTTACATCGAGCTAGTTGGTCGCCCAGAAGCTGCTCAAGCTGTTGATGTTGAAGCTGCTGAGTAATTAAGGTTACACTTTTAAAAAGCCGGGCATTAGCCCGGCTTTTTTATGCCTTTTTTACTATTTTACCCAAAGTGTGGTTTTCTCGATTTCTTTTGGGAGGACGATATTCCATTTAGCTAAGCCTTTCTGGCTAAACATGTATTTTCCAAGATCATCTGTTACTGGGAAAATATTTTCGGGTTTCTCGCCGCCGAGTATTTTTGTCGCCATATTCGCTGCAATCTTGCCATGATGATAGCCATCGAGAACATAGCCACCAATATTACCTTCAGCAGAGACACTAAATCCCCAAAACCCAAAATTCGGTACCGGAGTATGTTCAGATATCCATTTTAGGAGCTGATCTGCATCCACTGAGCGATTATCTGCGTCTCTAACTGTGTGATATAGCGCCACGACTATAGCGTTATAACCTTGTTCCTTCGCGGTCAATACATTCCGCTGCCAATCCGTTAGCTGTGACAATTGCACCAAATTAACTTCGATATCGCCTAACATGCTTGAGTGTTGTTTACTGATGTATTCAGCCGCAGAGTCAGAGGTGACTCCTTGGTCGAATAGAACTAAGATTTTTCTATGTACAGTCTGCGGTAGTAAACGTTGAATGAGCAGTAGAGAACGTCGTAGTAGTGGTCTCTCAATGACGCCTGTGAAGCGTTTGTGTTCATTGAGATGATATTCTCTAGGATTCATGTTCACCCCTAAATAGACTACTGGGATTAGGCTGTCATTTAGGCGCTGGTGTAAGAGATTAACCGCATTATCATCGGCGAGAATAACCAATTGAGGTGCTTGTTGTTGAATATATTTCCATGCTAAGTCAGCCCGTTCAGCAAATTGCGCTTGGGGTAAGCGTTTGGTATCCATCTCGAAATAACTAACATCGTGGTGAGGGCTGAGCGTGTCATAAATCGCTTGATAGTATTCTTGGTCCCATTGATAGCTATGATGGTAGCTTTCGATAACAACAACCTTAGCAGCATTAGCTTCCTGAGAGAGGCCTATCAAGCAGATAATTAGGAAGCTTAGAATGTGTTGCAAACTAGAGTTTAGTTGTCTCATTTGAATCATATGCAATCTTAGGTATTGGCGCTGCCTAGAGTATAGTCCACCTTTAATTGTGCATATTGAGATAATAAAAAAGCCTCACTAGTTATTAAGCTAGGAGGCTTAGTTTGTACGCTATTGCTGTTCCATCAATAACCTACTTAACCTGAGATCGGTTTAACAAGCCATAACTGTAATAGCATTAAACTCTGCGTTAGTGAGGTTCAGTTGTGGCTTATTGTCTTTCAATTGATAGGCGATGAGTCCGGCAATCATATTTAGCATAAAACCATGCACGCTGCGGTGTCTAGAGTGTTCTATTTGAGAGATATTTTTTAACTGGTCGTTGATGGTTTCTATGATGAAACGTCTCGACAGCATCGCTCTATCCCACAACAACATTGCC
>NZ_JAKKSJ010000067.1:0-13598 GCF_025653365.1 Shewanella sp. SW32
AAATCTTCAATATCTTCCCAGCCCTCACAGCCTGCGATAACTGCACACAGCGTTAAAAACACCACGTCAAACAAGGGATAAACGACCTTAGATGCTTGCCTTGGGTCTTCTAATTCTGAAAAGTGCTCTGCAAAAATATCGATGTTCATAAACTGGCTCCGCGTAAAAGCCAGTATCTGATCACAACGGAAGATCGCGGTCAATCAGTTATGTTAAAGTGCGCGTTAAATGTTCGTGATCTTGCCCTGCGGGCTTGACCGAACTAAAGTTAAAGATCGTTTTGATGAGTTAGTAATTAAAAATCGTATTGGTTTTGTTACTTTTCATCAAAGCTTCAGCTACGAGGATTTTGTTGAAGGACTAAAAGCGAACAGCGATAACGGTTTATTGTCATACAGTGTAGAGCCTGGTGTTTTTAAAACATTTTGTGATAGAGCCAGTTCAAGTAATGCACAAGTGATATCTGTCGATGCTTTTGAAAATGCAGTTTTACAACTTCAGGAAAAATATGAAGAGGCCGAAGACCGCATAGAGATGGAAACTATACGCGGTAAAAAGTTCGAAATTGAATATGCGGGCGGGGCTACTTTTAAAATATTCCCGCACTCAACCGAGAGCACAGACCCTAAATATGTAGCCTCGATAGCAAATGTGAGAAAACTTTATCTCACAGGTTCGAAAAAAGGCATTTATAACACCTCATATGTGGAAGGTTTTTTGGTCTACTTAAAGAAACATTTTGGACTAAAAGAATATGTTGCCGACGTAGTTAATCATGAATCCACGTCACAGCCGTTTGTGCTTATTATCGATGAAATTAACCGTGGCAATATCTCGAATATTTTTGGTGAGTTAATAACCTTAATCGAGCCGAGTAAACGTGCGGGTGGCGCTGAAGCGCTCTCAGTAAAACTGCCTTATTCAAAAGAGTCTTTCTCTGTTCCTTCTAATCTGTATATCATCGGCACCATGAATACCGCTGATAAATCCTTGGCTCAAGTCGATATTGCGCTGCGTCGTCGCTTTGAGTTTACCGAGATGATGCCTAAGGATGAATTGTTATCAGATGTTTTTGTTAAGGGTATTGATATCGCTAAGCTGCTAAAAACCATTAACCAACGCATTGAGCTGCTTTATGACCGTGAACATACCGTTGGGCATAGCTTCTTTTTACCGTTAAAAAATGAACCTTCCATTGAGCGTTTGGGGCGTATCTTCGAGCTAGAAATATTACCATTGCTAGAAGAATACTTTTTTGAAGATTGGGAGCGTGTTGGCCAAGTGTTAGGTGATCATCTGAAGACTGAACCTAGCCTGAAGTTCATCGAAGAAAAGTTCACTGACGCTTCAGTATTAACATTGATGGGGAGCGACTGGTCACAAGATGGCATAAGAATATATCAACGTAATAAAGCTGCATTGCTTAACCCTGAAGCATATAAAGGCATCTATGACGCGCAATAGGGTTAACGATGTCACCGTTAGGGAGTTTGCATTATTAACTAACGGCGGTAACAACCACAGCATAGATTGTCACTCAATCCCTAAGTCCGCGTTTGAGTGGTTGTTGGCTAATGGTGTTAGTAAGAGCGAAGGCCAACGTGAATTAATCAAGGTGAAACGTCACGGCACATCGGTTGCACTTCAAGTGATTAACTTTGTTGGTGTGCTTGAAACACCCTGTAAGACTCGCATCGAAATCTTGCCTAAGACTTCAACCGATACTTGTGATCCCGTTTCGGCCCGTAAAATTTTGCTAAAAATGTTAGCTCGTGTTGAAAAGTTAAAACTTGAAGAGTTTCAACAATCTCAATTGCAACTGTTGAAACAACCACTTTATGAGTTACTGATCACGCACTTTTTGACAGCGGTTTCTAAGCTAGTGAGGCAGGGTATTAGAAATGAGTACCAGCGTATTGAGCGTGAATCTCCGTATCTAAAAGGCCAACTGCAAGTCGCTAAACAGCTGAGGCAACGTCCAGGACGGCAACATCATTTTCATGTTGCACATGATATCTATAATGCTAATCGCGCTGAAAACCGATTACTTCATTCTTCATTGAAACAAGTGTTGAAATGGTCTACTTCGAGTGCAAATCAAAGGTTAGCGTGTGAACTGCTATGTGTATTTAATGAAATCGAGTTGTCTACTAACCATGTTTTAGATTTTAGGCTGTGGAAGGATGATAGGGGTCTTGCCCATTATCGTCCCTTAAAGCCATGGTGCGAGCTGATTTTGAGTTATCAGTCTCCAGTTGCCATGCTTGGTAAGCATAATGGGTTATCTTTCTTATTTCCGATGGAACAACTCTTTGAGCGATACGTTGCTAAGCAACTGCAGCGACAATTACCACCGGAATTTAAGTTAAAACAACAAGCGTCTAGTCATTGCCTGACTCATCACAATGGCAATGACTGGTTTAGGCTAAAACCTGACATTGTCATTTATGATAAATCGCGAATTGTCACTGTGATGGATACTAAATGGAAACTGCTTGATGCGTCGCTTAACACGACCAAAGATAAGTACAATCTGAATCAAGTAGATATGTATCAGCTATATGCCTATGGCGAGAAATACCTAAATGGCCAAGGTGATTTATATCTGATTTATCCGAAACATGTCGGTTTTACTGAAGCATTGGCACTCTTTGAGTTCAAGCCTGAATTAACGCTTTATGTTGTGCCATACGATTTAGAAACTGACCAATGCTCTTTACTCATGGCTTGCTCATAGACAGGATCTTTAGCGCAGGCATAAAAATAGATTAAAAAAGCTTTTGGTGTGATCAGATTAAATCGCCAAACACAAACTAATCACTACCCCAATGCCATGACCATTTTCAACGGTATTCACATGAATACCGCAATTGGTGTGGCTTATAAACCCTTTCATCATCAGTTGTGTAAAGAGGTCTTTTCAGATTTTCATTTAGGCGGTTGCGTGCTGAACAATGGCCTTATTTTGACAAGAACTCGCCCCTGAATTACCTGCAAAACTGCGGCGTTTTGAGCAAGCATTACTCCATCACGGTTCTTCTTTTTCCCCGAAGCGTGTTCAAGCAATGACTCACTAGAGAGTTCAGATTGGATCTCTACTGTTCATTTTCTGTCGTTCAATGACTGCTGTTTGGTAAAATATAATTTACTTTAAAGATTTTAAGGTAAGTTAAATTTTACCGAGTTGGTTGTGGTCTATTAGTTTGACATTTAGGTTTTGGTAAATTACTGTTTACTATAATTTGTTTATGGTTAAAAGTAATTTTCTATGGGAAGAAATAAAATTCAAGTTGGCACTGTTGCTAGTGCTGCACTAGCTCATTTCGCCACTCTGCTTTCAATCCAGCGTAAGGAAAAGAAAATCACAGTAGAAGAGCTGTGTTCACGAGTTGGGGCATCTAAGCCCACTATGATAAAGATTCTTAAGGGTGATCCGTCTGTAAGTATCGGACTTTACTTCGAAACTGCTTGGGTGTTAGGTGTTTCCTTATTTGAACCCGATGAAAATCGGTTTGCTATTAAACATAAAACAAATGCGAAAATAGAAGCACTGCTGCCTAATCGAGTGAGAAGGAAAAAGGTAATTTTGGATGACGACTTCTAGTAACCAATGCTTCGTTTGGAAATGGCTTAGAGGACGTTCAGAACCTGTGGTAGCCGGTAGACTCACTATTGATGAATCTGGCCAACATTTTACCTATGGTCAGTCTTACTTGAAGCGCCCAGATGCAGAGCCAATTTACTCACATGAATTACCGCTTTCTGCTGGTACTATGCAGCCAGTTCAAGGTATGTCTATATTCTCATGCTTGCGTGATGCAGCTCCTGATGCTTGGGGACGTAGGGCCATTATTTCTCGGCTGATGAGCAAAGGCTACGATGCTGAGTTTAACGAAATGACGTATTTGATGCATTCTGCTTCAGACCGGTTCGGTTCTCTCGACTTTCAAGAATCGGCCACTGAGTATGTTGATCGTTCTACTGATGCAGCCACGCTTGAAGAGTTATATCTGGTATCTGAAATCGTCGCTCAAGGTAAGAAAATCCCGTTGGGTTTGGATAAAGCACTTATGCATTGTATATCGCTGGGTGGTGCTCGCCCGAAAGCGATGATCACTGGTGGCGAAGCTAAGTATATTGCTAAGTTTTCATCCCAAAATGATACTTATGATGTTGTCTATTCAGAATACATAGCCATGAAGTTAGCCAAGTTAGCCGGACTCAATGTGGCCGAAGTTGTATTAAAAAAAGCATTAGGCAAAGATGTTCTTCTTGTTAAACGATTCGATAGAGACTTGATTGGTGGTATTTGGTGTCGTCGCTCTATGGTGTCCGGACTGACAGTTTTAGGTTTAGATGAAGCATGGGCTAGCGAGGCTTCTTATGTAGAGCTAGTAAACGTTATGAAGCAGTATTGCATTGCATTTACCTCTGATAGCCAAGAGCTATTTGCACGGATGGTATTTAACGTGCTGATCGGCAATTCGGATGACCATGCTCGTAATCACGCTTTCTTTGTCGAAGGGGATAAAATATCTCTATCACCTGCTTATGATATTTGTCCACAAAACCATAGCGGTGGGGTGGCAAATCATGGAATGAAGCTCTTCGACAATTCAAATTTGTCTCTGTTATCACTTTGTCTGAAAGCAGCACCAAGCTTTAATATTAAGGCCGAAAAAGCGGAAGAAATTATCAGATCGCAGATTAATACGATTATCCAAGAGTTTGAATCCGTGTGTAACGAAGTAGATGTCCCTGAAGTAACGCGAAAGTTACTTTTCAAACGTGTGATATTGAATGACTACATATTCAATGAAATGGAACACCTAAAGCCGCAAGATGCTGGCCAACTTCTCAGCATACATGGAATCATAAGTATCTAAATGGATAATGACCGTGCGAGCAGAAGTTGTATGAACCTCTATTCACTTCGATAAGATTCTAGGCTTGTTATCTTAACAAGCTAATGCCCTTAACGAGCTAACGCAATTACTCTAAAGATCGGCTTTGAACGATAAGTAGACACTGGCAGATAGTAAACTCACAGGGTATGCTACCTTGCAAAGTCTTGCTGATAAATGATACCTACAGGTGAATATGCGAAATGTTCTTGTTTTATTAATTACGATTCTTGCTTGTAATTCCTTCGTAGCTACAAATAAGGAACCTTGGGGGATAAAATGGCACATAGAATGTTAATTTAATGTAGATTATCATCACCTGCACACATCCACTTTAATTGTTTTTTGCGAATTTATTGTGTGCTTAAATATTCAGTTAACGTTTGGTTATAGATAAATACTTAGGTACAACCAATTATGCTTGACGCTTTCCTAGAGCAGTTACAACAAAATGACTTTACTCGGCACGAAGTAGAACAACTAAAGCAATCTGCAAAGCTGTGTTCTTTGCCTAGTCGGCATATTTTTCACCATCAAGGGGAAGTTGCAAAAGAGATTTTCTTTCTATTAGAAGGAATATGTCACGCTGTTTATTTTACTGACAAGGGCAAAGAGTTTAGCAAACAGTTTTATTGGGAAAATGACTGGATCATCGGTTTTGAAAGCCTAGTTAGCCAAACGCCATCACCATACCAACTTGAATCACTTACCCCTTGCTCGATTATGTCTCTCCCTATCGAAACATTAAGAAAATGGCGTGAGAATAAATATAGTATTTATCTCAAGCTATTGGAAATACAACTGATGTATAAAGAAAACAAAGAGCGTTTTATGTTGCTTTATACTCCAGAAGAACGCTATCTACAGTTCTGTAACAGTTATCCTAACTTGTTAGAGCGTCTCACCGATTATCAAATTGCAGCTTATCTTGGCATTACACCTATCAGCCTTAGTCGTATCAAAAAACGCAGCCTAACTTAACAATTGTTAATGCCTAGACTTATTCACCTTGCTAAATTTCGGATATCACTATTTGTAAGGCTGAATTAAAATGATTACTTGGCAATTCCATCCGTTTCCCCAATTAACAACAATGCAACTATATCAACTGCTAAAACTCAGAGTTGACGTGTTTGTTGTCGAGCAAGAATGTCCCTATCCTGAGTTGGATGGTAAAGATCACCAAGAAGGTGTTTACCACTTACTGGGTTATCAAGATGACAAGTTAATAGCCTGTGCACGCTTAATGTCAAAGGGGGTTAGTTATCCATCCGTCAGTATTGGTCGTGTTGCTATTTCAAAAAGTTCTCGTGGAGGTGGCATAGGGCATCAACTGGTACAAGAGGCTCTATGTGCATGTGACAAGTTGTGGCCCAGAGAGTCAATCGAAATTGGCGCTCAAGAACACCTATCAGAATTCTACCAAAACCATGGATTTATGCCGACTTCTGTAATGTATTTGGAGGATGATATCCCACATATCGATATGAAGTTGGAAAAATAACAGTGTCTTTTTCTGTGGTAAACCTCGCGATTATCCTTCTCATATTAGGTAATCTTGCTGCTTCACTATCTGATG
This sequence comes from Shewanella sp. SW32, assembly GCF_025653365.1. Classification (NCBI taxonomy): domain Bacteria; kingdom Pseudomonadati; phylum Pseudomonadota; class Gammaproteobacteria; order Alteromonadales; family Shewanellaceae; genus Shewanella; species Shewanella sp. SW32. The sequence goes on from NZ_JAKKSJ010000067.1 coordinate 6,484, forward strand.
TCGCAGTTAAGTTACTTAATGGGGAGGTATCAACCTTTCAGTACATTTTTATACGGCAATTATTTTCTACTTTAGTTATTTGTCCTTTATGGTTAAAGCAGTCCAAACAAAAGCGAAAACTGTATAGCGCTAAACTCAATCTATTTAGGGCACATCTAATTATAATAGGCAGCGGTTGTATGGTAATTGCAATCACTCACTTAACTTTAGCGACGGCTAATGCGGTTTTTCATGCTGCGCCACTAATGATGCTTCCATTATCGATTTTACTTCTCCGAGAGAAACTAACGATTAAGAGCAGTGTATTATCTCTTATAGGGTTTTCAGGAGTTATCGTGGTTTTAAGACCATCAGAATTTGAATTGGCGGCAGTCTTCGCCCTTGTTACCACATTCACAATTGCGTTGTTCAACCTTACCGCGAGAAAATTACCAACGGAGCAAACTGTTGTCAGCACACTTTTTTGGACATCATTACTTTCACTACCGATATCTGGCTGCCTAGCTATATTCTATTGGGAGCCTATTTCGACCACGAATCTGTTGTTCATTTTGGCAAGTGCAACTTTGGTTCTTACTTACAACGGATTAGCTGTTGCTTCGTATCAACGAGCACCCGCTAACTCTATTGCCCTAGCAGAGAACTCAGGACTGGTATTTGTCACCTTATTTGGTGTTACTTTGTTCAATGAAGTGCCAGACTTTTTTACCATATTAGGGATATTGATGATCATACTACCTTTATTGCCTTGGAAAATTTTGTTAAAAGTAAATCGGTTGAATCAATCGTCCGAACCAACCAACCAACAAGACATAGGCGAAAGTTAATTAGAAAATATATTGATGACATCTACCATGAATATCCATCTGAAAAACGTTCTAAATTAAAAAGGTTAAATTAGCTAAATAGCCACATAACAAGCTAAGTCAACGGGACAATTTAAGCTGGAGTCTGGCACTTCGTTTCTTATTTATGCCAGATTAAAAGTAATGGACGTTCTCAGCCCGAAAATGGCACAAAACACGCGTTCGCCCTAACTCTCAATTGTCCCAAAGTATTTGTGTTGTCACAGGCTTTGTTTCCTAAATAGGTTGAACTAAAACCGTAGCCGCAGATCTGATCGGCATCGCCTATCAACTTACCCATCAACCGTGTCAAAACCTCGCTATAAAACAACCAACTGGAAGCAATACAACCAAGCCTTAATCAACCGCGGTTCACTTACCTTCTGGATTGATGAGGATGCAATTGCTAAGTGGAAAGCCAAGGTCGAGCAGCCCAAGAAAGGTCGTCCTCGTGTGTTTAGCGACTTGGCCATTACCACTGCGTTGATGGTCAAGCGTATTTTCTCTATGCCACTGAGAGCCTTACAGGGCTTTATCAATTCGGTGTTTAAACTGGGTGACATCCCATTATCTTGCCCGCATTACACCTGCATCAGTAAACGCGCGAAAACGGTCAATATTGCTTTTAAAACCAAGACTCGCGGCGCCATTGAGCACTTAGCTATCGACTCAACAGGCTTGAAGGTCTATGGCGAAGGTGAGTGGAAAGTGAAGAAACATGGCACAGATGGAAAGCGCCGAGTGTGGCGTAAACTGCATATTGCCGTAGATACACATAGCCATGAAATTATTGCCGCAGAACTCAGTTTATCAGGTGTAACAGACGCTGAAGTGATGCCCAATTTACTTAAGCAAACCCATCGAAAAATCCGCAATATCTCGGGTGATGGTGCTTACGACACGAAAGCCTGTCACGAAGCAGTTCGTCGAAAACGCGCTTTAGTGCTCATTCCACCTAGGGAAGGTGCTGCACTATGGGAACAAGGGCATCCACGAAACTTAGCCGTCAGTTGGCAACAGCTTCATGGCTCAAATAAGCAGTGGAAAAAACGGTATGGCTATCATCGCCGCTCAATCTCAGAAACCGCTATGTACAGGATAAAACAACTGCTAGGAGGCACGTTGAGCATGCGGAATTATAACGCTCAGGTGGGAGAAACTTACGCGATGATTAGGGCTTTGAACAAACTTACTGGGCTAGGTATGCCTGAAACCCACTATGTAGCTTGATATTTGAACAATGATGAGAATTTTGTTCGCTGACTCGATTTAGGAAACAAAGCCGTTGTCACATCTTGTTAGAGCCTCATCAAATATGATCTATGGACTTAATTCGTACACAAGTTTGATTCAGTATGAAAAGCGAACCCTTTCGGGTTCGCAAGTAAGTGGCTAACGCTTAGCATTACTGCTGAATGTTAGCTTAAGCTTCGGCTTCAATAATCTGCTCAGCCCAGAATTGTTCGGCAGCGTCAAAATAGAGGCTCGGTGGTAACCCGAATATCTGTTGAAACTCCGCGGTAAACAACTCGCAAAAGGCAGAAATATCATCTTTATACATCAACAATAGCATCATCATTTCTAAGCCCATTAAATACTGAGTATCAAACTCAGCATGTTCCTCAAGAAGTGATTTACTGATGCTAATGCCTAAGTGTTGTCCTTTGATGTCGCGATGAAGATAGATATATCGAGTGAATTGTAAGGCTCTAGGATCGTTATCATTTTCGTCAATGTCAGCGAGTAACAAGACGGTACTATGATCATCCCAAGGGCTTTTTGATTTACGTTGATATACGCGAATAAACGGTGACTGACTCATTATTAACTCCTCGTTATTGTCCTTATCAATAACTAGAATTTGGCACCGGAAATTCTGTCGGTTCAGGGGTTAAGTTTAACGTTTTAAGTAAGAATCCCTTCTTAGCCTTTTGCTGGTAACTAATCTTTCCCTCATTCTGCTAGTTTGCATTTTTCGACAAACATGTACCTAGGGTACTAAGTAATTGCAATTTATAAACCCTGCTTCTATAGTTGGTTTAATTTATTCTATATTTTGGTACTTATGGTGCAACTATGTCATCAAAAATAAACTGGCTTATTAATCATACGAGTCCTGGTGCGGTAGTGCTTCAGTCGTGGTTGACACAAAATGAGATCAGCTCATCTTTGGTGAGAAAATATGTGCAGAGTGGTTGGTTGTACAAGATAAGTGCGGGGGTTTACGTTCGTCCTGAGTCAACAGGTAAGTTACAGCCTCATTGGGTTGAAGCGCTCAAGGCTGTGAATGAGCAGCTAAAGCTTCCTGTTCACCTTGCGGGAGTCAGTAGCCTAACGCATCAAGGGCTTAGTCATTATCTTCAACTAAGCAGCGAGCAAGTTTGGGTTGGCTGTCAAAGTAAGCAGGCTTTACCAAAGTGGTTCCGCGAATTGGAGGAGCAAAATTGGCTTTTCTATACCAGTAGCAAGCTGACTCAAACGTTGGAAAAAGACTTTATTACTATAGGGGTGAACAATAGGGAAGTTAAGGCAAGTTGTGCGGAGCTTGCAGCCTATGAGGTCGTCAATGCCATTGGCAAACATATCAGTTTTGAGCATGCCGCGGAGCTGTTTCAAGGGTTAGTGAATCTCAGCCCACGTAAAATACAGTCAATACTGAATCGAAGTGAAGCCGTACAAGCTAATCGCGTATTTCTCTTTTTAGGCCACTACTATCAACACCAGTGGAGCAAAAGGCTAGATGAGCAGCAAATCACGCTAGGCGCGGGAAAGCGTCAGGTGGTGGCTCATGGCCGTTACGATGGACGGTATCAAATAACAGTGCCTGCATCGTTTATTAAGACAGAAGAAAATCAATATGAATAAGTCATCGATATACTACCAGCAAGTGACCTTGCTTATTCGGATGCTGCCGCTCGTCGCCCAAGAGAAGGTATTTGCCCTAAAGGGCGGTACGGCTATCAACCTATTTGTACGCAACTTCCCACGCTTATCGGTTGATATCGATTTGGCTTATCTTCCTTTGGAGCCAAGGGAACAAGCGCTACAAAGTGTGAAGGAAGCGCTTGGTCGTTTGACTGCGAAGATCAATCTACAACCGAACCTTAGTGCAGTATTTCAAGACAATAAATATGATGAGCTCAGGGTTGTCGTGACAAGTGATAGGGTGACAATAAAAATTGAAGTCTCTCCTGTTGCGAGAGGTACGCTACACAAAGCGGTATTAATGCCAGTCGTTGAGTTAGTTGAAGAAGAATTTGGGTATGCAGAGATACCGGTTGTAAGCCTGCCTGATCTATACGGTGGTAAGTTATGTGCAGCGATGGATAGGCAGCACCCAAGGGATCTTTTCGATGTGAAAATGCTGCTGGCGGAAGAGGGGATCAGTCGAGAGATTTTAGTCGGCTTTCTCACTTATACACTTAGCCATCCAAGACCCATTAATGAAGTGATGTCTCCACGTTGGAAACCGCTTGATGAAAGCTTTCAAACTGAATTCAATGGAATGACGACAAAGCCGATTAAACTCGATGAGCTGATTTTAACTCGCTCAGAAATGCTCACAGCGTTGCAGCATCACTTTACTGCAAAAGATAGAGACTTTTTATTATCCTTTAAACAGGGTCAGCCTGATTGGTCATTGTTTGATGAACCGAGCGTTGCGGCACTACCTGCGGTGAGATGGAAGCTATTGAATATCCAAAACCTAGCGAAAAATAAATCCAAGCATCAAGAACAACTGATTAAACTGGCTGATGTATTGGAGACGTGGGTTGCAGGTCGGATATTGTAATGTGCAGTGTATTGTCGATTTTATCTGATAGTTCGCTGTTTGTGGGCGTTGGCGACTTAGATTGAGCTAAGGCTATAAGCAAATAAAAAAAGCGAACCGTGAGGTTCGCTAGTAGGTGATTATTGAGGCGCGTTAGATTGCACTTCAATAATCTGCTTTTCCCAATATTGTTCCGCGGCTTCAAAGTAGACTGTCGGGTGATACCCTAAGACATACTCAAACTCTGCGGCAAATAATTGGCAAAAATTTGTTATATCATCAACATACATGAGCAAAAGCTGCATCATTTCTAAGTCGTTTAAAAACTGAGAGCTAAACTCAGGGTGCTCCTCAAAAATAGATTGGCTAATACTCACACCTAGAACATGTCCATCTATATTTAGGTGAAGATAAATGTAGCGTGTAAACAGCAGCTCTATTGAGGTTTGGTCGTTCAGTTTAATATCTGCAAGTAACACGACTTTGCAGTGTTCATGCCAAGGACTAAATGTTTTAAGCTGATTTACATGAATAAAAGTTGAGTGTTCCATTTGTTACTCCTATTGGTTTGGCCTTTCAACTTTTACTTAGGTCTGCACCATGGAACTTAGCCCTGTTTGCATAAATTGCTCAGCAAATGAAATTGCGAGTTCAATCTGAACGACGGACATTTTTTCACGCACTAAGCGTTGTTTAAGCATGTGCAGGAGTATTTCTTGCTCAACGTTGTCCTCGTAAGAAAAGGTGTTGCTATCAGGCATCTCTTTTTTAATTACATAGGTCATCAATTCGAAGACCATCAGCAGATTGTGGGCTTGTTGTTCAAACGCAGTCGATTGCATCATCGTGGTTTCTCGCTTTGCAGGAAAGTATGTCCTGAATAACTAGAAACATGGTGTGATAAATTGTCGTATTTGGGGATTCAATGGTTCAGTTTTGTGCAAAACATCTGTGTGAATTTAAAATTTTTTTCTGAGTGTTAAGAAGATCCCGAGTGGGATCTCTTTGGGAACTTTTTGGGATCCAAACAGGTTCTTATAGACCCTCACAGACCCTCCGAAAGCCACATAAATGGCGCTAATACGGTACTTTAGAGGGTTCGACTCCCTCTCTCACCGCCAAATTAAAGAAAAGGGAATCAGTATCTTATTGATTCCCTTTGTTGCATCTGGGCAAAAGCTGGGCAAAATCGCCGTTTTGTTCTCCTTCTGTGTCCTTGGTAAAACCAAGCATTTCTGACACTCGATTAGCTATTTTTTGCGAGTCCTTAGGTTTTTGCCACATTAGCTATGTTATTCGTTGTCATTCTTTTACGCGCTTGAACTAAGGTATAGCCGCCACTTAATACTATGAGTAGGCTTCCCAGAATTGTCAGCAAATCTGGGGATTCTCCAAATATAAATATTCCTAAAGCTAGGGCAAAGAGTAAACGTGTATAACGAAAGGGGCTTACTACCGATACATCTCCAGTGCGCATGGCGATTGTCAGCGCATTATAGGCCATTACACCAAAGACGATTGCTCCAATTATTTGTATTGCTGCGGTAGCACTAAACTGTATTGCTTCATTTTGGTAAATCAGTATTGTAGTGGTCAAGTAAAATTGGCCACGATTTTAGAGTCATTCCAATATAAACGTTCTGACTCATTTGGCGTTAACCCACCATTATATTGATGGGGTCTTGTCTCACTGTAATATCCAGTGATGTAATTTGTGATCTCTTTATCTGCTTCTGTAAAATTCCCATAACCACTGGCGGGTATCCACTCAGATTTCAAACTTCTAAAGAAACGCTCCATTGGTGCGTTATCCCAACAATTCCCGCGGCGACTCATACTTTGCTCAATCTGAAGACGCCATATTAATTGTCTGAATTTCAAGCTTGTGTAATGCGAACCTTGATCGCTGTGATATATCACATTCTCAGGCTTACCCCTTAACTCAAATGCCATTTTCAAAGCTTTACAGGTCAGCGCACTATCTGGTGATAATGACAAGGCCCATCCAATAGGCTTGCGGGAAAATAAGTCWARAACAACGGCTAGATAGGCCCARCGATTACCGACCCAAACATACGTCACGTCGCCACACCACACTTGATCTGGTTGAGTTACTGCAAACTGTCGATTWAGCGTATTGGGGATTGCAACATGCTCTTGTGTCGCTTTYCTATAAGAATGCTTAGGCTGCTGACAGCTTAATAACCCAAGCTTTTTCATTAGATTACGGGCTCGATAACGACTGAGACCAATCCCTTTRTTAGTCACTAATTGCGCTATCGTTCGCGCACCGGCAGAGCCATGACTAATACGATGTGCGGCCTTCACTTCACTGCATAAAATAGTAAAGTCTGCATCAATATGTTCTTTTCTTTTTAGCCAATACTTATAGCTACTTCGATGCACTTTGAATGCATTACAAATTGTGAGAATAGAGTGGCTCTGCTTGAGTGCGCTGATTAGCGTAAATTGTTCATCGAGTCTGACATCAAGAGAGC
>NZ_JAKKSJ010000068.1:0-12160 GCF_025653365.1 Shewanella sp. SW32
AAAACCAGTTGCACTGGGTGCTGGATGTGAGTTTAGGTGAGGATGCGTGCCAGATATACCGTGGTAATGCAGCGACTAATCTTGCCACGATGCGACACTTTGGTTTGAATATGTTACGCGCTGAGAAGCGAAAAATGAGTATCAGAAGAAAGCAGCGTCAGGCATTGATGAATGAGGCTTATTTGGATGCGGTGCTTGAAGCCGGCATGAGTGTGGTTATTAAATGACCACTCGTAATCTCACCCTGGCGGGTTTAGCATCAATAAAGCCTAAGTCTAGTTCTTTTTCTGAAACCATTTTTTCAATAACTAAACTATTATCAATGACTAGTTTTATTTTTACATCGGGATATTGGTTCTTAAATAATGGAATTTTTTTAGATAATACATAGTTACCAGCAGTCTTGCTGCTCCCAATGGTTAACGTCCCCTTAATGCCATGTTCAGGGAATGAAAATATATTTTCTAACTCTTTTCCCTTGGATAGCATTTCATTAGCATAAGGTAATATTATTTCTCCATGCGCATTTACAACCAAACCTCCCGCCACTCGCTCAAATAATCTGCAGCCTAAAGAGCTTTCTAATTCTTTAAGTGCCATACTTACAGCAGGCGTTGACATATGAAGTACTTTTGCCGCTTTTGAGATCTGCCTCTCAGAATGTATGGCTTTAAAGATCATCAATTGTCTTAATGTTATCCGCATCAAATGCTCCGCGAGGGGAAAATCAGTTATACTAGCAGTATAATAGTTTAAAACGATAAATAATTAACATGATAAATATCTGGTTTTTATAAAGCGGCTATGTAGCCGCTTTATCTATAGAGGTTAAAATAGATATCTTGTAGATACAAAAATGAGAGTGTCATCAAACTCAGTATGTCCTTTGGCGTCAGTATAGTCACCATCAAAATAGGAAATACCTACTCCAAAAGTCAAATCCTTTTGAGCCTTAAAATCAACGCCTACTGAATATTGACTTGCATCACTCTCTTTTAGTGTTTTTAGATCTGCTCCGGCATTTTTTGTCACTTTACCCAGCCCAGCATCATCTTTTAAATATTGAAATTTTATATCATATTTATTAATAGGAACAACCATACTTAACAGGTAGGAGTTACCTTTAATATTATCATAAATACTTGACTCAGAGCGCTGGTACATAGCCCCCAATTTTACGGATGAAATAGCAACACCACCCACCAGTCTTGTTGCCTCTAACTGGTTCAATCCATCAGCGTAGGCTATTGAAATATAGTGACTATTCTTTTTAAGTGCTGTATCGCCTAGGGAAAAACTAATTGCATAATTGTTTTGTTTATCAGAAAGTTCTGGATTTTTTTGATTAAAATCCTTATCAAAAACATAACTGATACCCATAGTAACACCAGCGACCTTAGCGCTATTTAATGTTATCGAATCGCCTAATCTATCGTTACCTGCAATGATCATATTCATATCGCTTGAGGTAATATTAAACAAATCCACTTTACCTTCAGCACTTTTAAAAACGGTATCATTTCTTCCGAAAACAGCCGAGCCATAGTTAGTTTTAAAACCTAAGTAAGAGTTCCTCGGTTTGAAAATATTAGAATCATCGTTATCAAAGCTTTCTATCCCTGCTTCAAATTTATATAACAAGCTAAAATTATCATATACACTATACTCACCTTTAACGCCTAAATATGATGCATAATTTTCAAGGGAAAATCCATCAACTTTCTCGTTACCAGAAAGACCATTACTTGAGTTGGCCACACCAAGCCACAGTCTTCCATAAAAATCTAATGGCTCAGATAAAGCTGGAGTTGAACAAATTAAAATAAAACTAAAACCAAGATATTTAGCATTTTTCATCGACATCACCTTTTTAGAATGTAAAAGCAATGTCATATTAGAGATTTAAGCAAACACATCTCCGCTTTAGATCACATCTAATCAACAAAAACATCAAGTTAAGCATAACTTAAAGTGTGTTAAGTTATATTTAACAATTTCAATTTATTGCTCAATGTCACTATTTAAAAAAATTAAGAAACTATCATCACGCCAAATCTTACCAAAATAAAAACTGGAGAATTGCATGAAGATAAAATACTTGAGTATTATTGTCTGTTCGATTTTAACGGCGTCATCATGGGCTGCTGATAATAAAAATGATTTAGCATCATTCCATAAAGATGTTAATGGTTGTAAAACCTGCCATACAGCACCCAATAAAGTGAGCGATAGCGAGACATTTGAAAATAAACAATGTAAATCCTGTCATGGTGATTATGGAAAACTAGCAAATCCCAAACTAGAAATTGACCCACATTCTTCACACTTAGGTGATATTAATTGTACGTCTTGTCATAAAGGACATGAACAACCAAAATTATATTGTAATGAATGTCATTCATTTAAAGGGCTCGACATGCCTTTTAATAAAGCCAAATCTAAAGAACCGTGGGACAAAGGTTGGGATAATGAAGCCATAAATAAAGCGATAGCTGCAGGTCCTAAAGAAACAACGGATGTGATTGTTGTTGGAGCCGGTAGTGCTGGGTTTAATGCTGCGATTGCAGCTAAAAAGGCGGGGGCTAACGTTATATTGCTTGATAAAGCACCATTTAGTGGTGGTAACTCTATGCTCGCCGCAGGCGGGTATAATGCTGTGGGTACAGTTCAGCAAAAAGATCATAAAGTCGATGATAAAATCGAATGGTATGTCGAAGATACAATGAAAGGCGGTCGATATGCTAACGACCCTAAATTGGTACAAATATTAGCGGAGCAATCGGCTGATGGCATTAAATGGTTAGAATCTTTGGGCGCCAATATGGATGATTTAAAACGCTCTGGCGGCGCTAGAGTCGATAGAACACATCGTCCATCTGGTGGTTTAAGTGTTGGTCCACATATTATTGATGTACTAAGAAAAGCATCAGATAAAGAAGGGGTTGATACAAGACTCAACTCCAAAGTTGTTAAATTGGTTGTTGATGATGAACAAAAAATTGTGGGTGTTGTCATCCACGGTAAACACTCTGGTCACTATATGGTTGCTGCTAAGTCGATTGTTTTAGCCACAGGTGGTTATGGGTTTAACAAAGAAATGATTGCTTTTTATCGCCCTACATTTAAAGGCATGACAAGTTCAAATAATATCACTTCAACTGGGGATGGTATTGAACTTGCTAAAGCAGTCGGTGCAAGTATGACTGATATTGATTGGATCCAGACGCATCCAACAGTAGGAAAAGATAGCCGTATATTAATTTCAGAAACGGTTCGAGGTGTCGGGGCTATAATGGTTAATAAAGAAGGCAATCGCTTTATCAATGAATTAACGACTCGAGATAAAGCTTCTGATGCCATTCTAAAACAACCTGAACAATATGCTTGGCTAGTATTTGATAATGAATTATATAAAAAAGCTAAAATGGTTCAGGGGTATGATCATTTAGAAATGCTTGAAAAGGCCAATACTGTTGCAGAGCTTGCAAAAATAACAGGAATGACCCCAAGTGTTTTAGACAAAACTATCACAAACTACAACCATTATTTCAAACAGGGTAAAGATGAGGCATTTAACCGTGAGCAGATGCCGCTATCAATAGAAAAATCTCCTTATTATGCCGTAAAAGTTGCTCCTGGCATCCATCATACTATGGGGGGAGTTGCCATTGACACTAAAGCTGAAGTACTCGATATACAAAGCCAACCGCTCAAAGGTTTATTTGCGGCGGGAGAGGTGACCGGTGGTGTTCATGGGTATAATCGACTGGGTGGTAATGCTGTCGCTGATACTGTGATTTTCGGTAAAATCGCTGGGACAAATGCTGCTAAACATGCTCTAAATACAAAGTAACGCTAAATCAGTGAGAGACTCGTTATTGTCTCTCACAACATCTCAAGTTTTATTCATCGTAAATATTAGCAATAAAATTATTGCTTAAGTTAAAGTGCTCCCCTGCTATTTTTTGAGAGGCTAATTTAGCCTCTCTTTTTTATTTGTCGGTAGAATTAGATTTGATGGATTTTGCTCACTTTTCGATGGCTTCATCTTTTTAGATAACGCGGGAATATTGGCGAATTGTACTTACTCTGTCGATGAATCGAATAATACACTGTCGGCGAGTCCAGCATCGCACGGCTTCTTAGAGAACCGATTACAGATATGAGCGTCGGAACCATAAGCCGGATACGCAGTAACGATTACTATCACTGAACCTATATTTCCAGTGTTTAAAATTATTACACATATATTGATCAGCTTTAATGCTCAATAGGATGGTGTTGTTAGACTTTCCTACAGAGCATCAAAGCGGGTGAGGCTATTTGGCTGTATTACGCCGCGCAAGCCAGGCACTCAAGCGCTCTTGTGTGCCGATGACAAAGACAAAAAACGCCGGTACGAAGAATATTGCCAGCAAGGTACCACTGAGCATGCCACCGAATACGCCAGTACCGATTGCATGTTGAGTTTCGGCGCTGGCACCGCTCGCAAGCATTAAGGGTATTACTCCGAGAGTAAATGCCAATGACGTCATCAGAATGGGACGTAGACGCAAGCGTGCAGCAGTCACTGCAGCATCTATCAGCGTATGGCCCTCGGCGTGCAATTGGCGGGCGAACTCGACGATGAGAATGGCATTTTTTGCTGATAGGCCGATGATGGTGATCATTCCCACCTTGAAGAACACATCGTTAGGCATATCACGCAACATTACAGCCGCTACCGCGCCCAGCAGCCCCAGCGGTACGACCAACATCACCGACAGTGGGATCGACCAGCTTTCGTACAATGCAGCGAGTACCAGAAATACTACCAGAGCGGACAACAACATCAGCAATGGTGCCTGTGCCGCCGATTGGCGCTCTTGCAATGATGCCCCGTCCACGCTACCGCGAACCCTTGCGGCAATTGCGCCACTAAGCGTTCCATCTCGGTCATCGCTGCGCCGCTGGAAACGCCAGCTGCAGCACCCCCGGAAATACGCATAGCAGGGAAGCCCTGAAAGCGCATCATTTGCTGTGGCGACTCTTTCCATTCAGCCGTCACTACTTCCCGTAGAGGCACCATGCCACCACTTGAATTACGCACGCGGAGGCTGAGCACGTCGTCCAATTGCATTCGTGCCGTAGCGTCGGCCTGCAGGATGACCTGCTGCATACGTCCATTATTTGGGAAATCATTGACATACAGTGATCCCATGGCCGCCGAAAGTGTGCTGCTTACCGCGGCGAAGGACAGACCCATAGCCTCGGCTTTTGACCGATTGATATTCAGGCTAATGCTCTCACCGGGCGGCAGGCCATCTGGGTAGACATCGCTGACCACCTTGCTCTGGGCAGCTAGTGCCAGCAATTGTGCCTGTGCAGCTATCAATGCAGCCTCGCCCCGATTGGCTCTATCCTGCAGGAACAGAGTGAAACCGGAGGATGTGCCCAGCTCGTCAATGGCTGGCGGCATCATGGTCATCACTGTGCCTTCAACGTTATCAGCCATAGCTTGCTGCGCCAGTGCCGCTTCTTCGGCTGCCGTAGCACCATTACGCTGATCCCAATCTTTGAGCATAGTGAAGGCCATGGCTGCATTGGGGCCGGAGCCTGCAAAGCTAAAGCCCAGCACTACCATATTTGCACCCAGCGTTGGGCGCGATGCGACGTGCGCCTCGTAGGCTTTGACCACATCCAGCGTGCGCTCGCTGGTAGCGCCTGTGGGTAATTGGATGGAGGTCATGAAATAGCCTTGATCCTCTTCTGGTAGAAAGGACGACGGCAATTGCCCAGCAGCGAGGATCAGCACTGCGCAGAGTACGGCAAATGCCGCCATCATACGTCCACTGCGTCCAACCAATCGTGCTACGCGTGCACTATAGCCTGCGGTGAGTTGTTCAAATCCACGGTTGAAGGCGCCGAAGAAACCGCCTTTTTGATGGTGATCAGCACTCACTGGGCGCAGTAGCGTGGCGCATAGTGCTGGCGTTAGGGTCAGTGCGAGGAAGGCCGAAAACAGAATAGACACCGCCATCGACAAAGTGAATTGTTGATAGATCACTCCCACTGAGCCGCTACCGAAGGCCATGGGGATGAATACGGCGGTCAGCACTAGCGTGATACCGATCACCGCGCCGGTAATTTCCTTCATCGCCTGTGAGGTTGCCTCCCGCGGCGACAGTCCTTGGGTAGCCATCAGTCGCTCAACGTTTTCCACCACCACAATAGCATCGTCAACAATAATGCCAATGGCCAGCACCATGCCGAACATGGTCAGCGAGTTGATTGAGAAGCCTGCCAGTAACATCACCGCGAAGGTTCCGAGTAGCGCTATGGGCGCGACGATAGCTGGTATAAGTGTGTAGCGCAGGTTCTGCAGGAACAGGAACATCACCATAAATACCAGCGCCATAGCTTCAAACAGGGTATAGATTACTTTTTCGATAGACACTTTGACGAAGGGGGCGGTATCGAATGGCACTGAGTAGCTCATGCCAGCAGGCATACTCAGCGCCAGTTCGGCTAGACGTTCACGTACCGCAGAAGCTGTGCGTACAGCGTTGGCTCCTGGCGAGAGCTGGATAGCAGCACTGGTCGCCGCCACACCATTTTCACGGTTAGAAAAACCATAGGACTGAGCGCCAAGCTCGACCCGTGCCACATCAGAGAGCACCAATTTTGCGCCATCGGCACCGGCACGTAGGACGATAGCAGCGAACTCCTCGGGTGTGCTGAGTTGTCCTTGCACTGTTAAGGGAACCGTCAGTCGTTGTCCCTGTAAGACAGGTTCATCACCGAGTCGCCCTGGGGCTATTTGTGCGTTTTGCTGCTCAATAGCGATAGCAAGGTCGTTCATTGTCAGACTATAGGCGGTGAGTTTATTCGGGTCTACCCAGACGCGCATGGCTTGCTCGGCACCGAATAATTGCACGCGACCAACACCGTCGATTCGGCGCAGTTCCTCGACAATATTGCGTGCTAAATAGTCGTTTAGCGCGATTTCGTCGAATTGGCCGTTTGGAGATGTCATACCAATCATCATCAAAAAGCTTGAAGCGGCCGACTCAACCTGCAGACCGCTCTGCCGTACAACTTGAGGTAGGCGTGGTTCAACAGCCTTAATACGATTTTGCACATCAACTTGGGCCATTTCCGCATCAGTGCCTGGTTTGAAGGTGGCGGTTATTTGTGCACTGCCCGAGCTGTCCACCGATGATTCGAAGTACAGTAGGTTTTTTACCCCCGATAGTTCACGCTCGACAAGGCTTACTACAGAGTCATTAAGTGTCTGTGGCGTGGCTCCAGGATAAGCGGCATAAATGCTCACCGACACGGGTGCCACTGATGGGTAGCGGGAGATGGGTAATTTGGGAATGGCGATGACGCCAATCAGTACGATAAATAAGGCTATCACCCAAGCAAATACTGGGCGGTTGATGAAAAACTGCGGCATGACGACTTCTCCAAATTCAGCGCACGACAGCGCTAAGTTGCTGATTAGCAATAGTAGGTTGCCAAGGGCGCGCGACGACCTGCGCAGTTGGGCTTAGGCGTTCGATGCCTTCAACAACTATCTGCTGACCAGCGCTTAGGCCGGATACTACGTGATAGTGACCTGCCACCAATTCATCGACCTTTATTGCCACAGGCTGCACCTTAGCCTGCTCATCAAGCACCCACACTTGGGGTTGGCCAGCTTTGCGAGTCACAGCCTGCTGAGGCACGTTCAGAGCCGTAGGATAGTAAGTTTGTGGAATGCGAGCTTTTACGTAAAGACCGGGTAACAGACGATGCTGCGGGTTATCTACCAGTACGCGCAGCAGTACATCGCCAGTACCTGCATCTACTTGAATGCCGGAAAATAAGATATGCCCTTGCATGCCAAGAGGCTCGCTACTACTGCTAAGGATCTCAACAGCCAACTCCGGGGCTCCAGAGTTGGCCTGCTGACGCATCGCCTCCAACATTGATGCTGGCAAACGTACATCAACGTACACTTGGTCGATTTGTTGGATCCTCGCCATGGGTGTGGCATCGGTGGGTGAGACCAATGCACCTTCACTCACTAATGCCTCATCTATACGTCCGGAGATTGGTGCTTCGACGCTGGCAAATTGTAGATCTAACTGACGCCGCGCCAGCGTCGCTTTGGTTTGGGCTACATCTGCGGCAGCCTGATCACGCTGGGAAATCGCATCGTCATGCATTTGTTGGCTGACGGCCTTGGTTTGTATCAAAGAGGCTAAGCGATCGGCTTCTTGACGAGCCCTAATCCATACCGCTTCGGCACGCTGTAACGCTGCCGCAGCAATATCGACATCGGCTTTAAATGGCGCTGGATTTATTTGGAACAGCACAGTGCCAGATGTTATCTCGGCGCCTTGTTCGAAGAGACGACCTTGCACTATGCCGCTAATCTGCGCGCGGATCTCAGCACTGCGAACCGCAGCGACACGACCGGGTAGATCTTCAGTCACCAATAGTTCTTCGTTCTCTAGTGTCATCACTGACACTAGAACCGGAGCAGTTGTCTCTTCATCCTGTACCGCTGAATCACAACCTACCAATCCCAACACGGCAATTCCTACAACTAACACAAAGCTTAAGTGCCGCTGTTTGATGTACATAACCTACTCTCCTCAATGTACAGCGATCTCACTAATGGCGTTTTATCAAACGCTAGAGAACTAATGCTGAATTATGACGAGTCAGTATTGCGAATTATTCGAGACATTGTGGAGAATGTATGGAGGGGATGATAAAGTTCAGCCATTTTAACGTTGGGGCAATCCATGGCTAATCTCAATGCGTCCGTAAGTTCTATGACTTCGGCACTGGTGTTAATTGCAGAGGATGAAGCAGAGATTGCCGATATCCTTATCGCTTATTTGCAGCGCAGTGGGCTGCGAACTCAACATGCTATCGATGGTATCCAAGCGCTAGCCATGCACCAAATATTTAAGCCCGATCTATTACTGCTCGATGTACAGATGCCGAATCTCGATGGCTGGAATGTACTGAATGAAATTCGCACCCGTGGTGACACGCCGGTGATCATGCTCACCGCGCTTGATCAGGATATCGATAAATTAATGGGGTTACGCCTCGGTGCTGACGACTACGTGGTTAAACCATTCAATCCCGCTGAGGTGGTGGCTAGGGTGCAGGCAGTACTGCGACGCGCCCGCACTAACACGCCTATAAATACCCAAATGTTGCGCGTCGGCCAGTTCCAAATCGACTTAGACAGCCACGAGGCTAGCGTAATCTGTAACGGTCAGCAGCAAGCACTGGATCTGACCTTGACCGAGTTCAAACTGCTCGCTTGCTTGATGCGTACACCGAAACGTGCTTTTAGCCGTGAGGAGCTGTTAATTAATTGCTTGCCTGAGGGCGATACTCAGGAACGAACGGTAGATAGCCATATCAGTAAGTTACGTAAAAAGCTTGAAGTCCTCAATATTCAAGGAGTGCCGCTCAGTGTCTGGGGGGTTGGCTATCGCTTTGGTGGTGAAGTATGAGGCAAACACCGGGTTTGCGCAGGCAAATTATCCAGTCCTTAGCGGTAATGACATTAGGCATCATTTTCCTGTCAGTGTTTGGCTCCTATGTATTCTATGCCATTGCAGTGGCCTACCTGCCAGGCAGTATATCTGAAACCTGGATGCCTTCTCAGATGGAAATGCTATGGATAGTTTGCACTATCATAGCCGCATTGGGGATTGCGCTATTTGTTGCCATTCGCCTGTCACGGCGCATTCTTACTCCTCTTAACTCTGTGGCATATAGCCTACGCGAAGTCGCCCAAGGCAAGCTCAACGCGCGTGCGCGAATGGACCAACATGCGATGGGGGAGACGGCGCAATTGGTGAGTGACTTTAATGCTATGGCCGAGCGCCTAGAGTATATGACTCGCGAGCGGGAGTTTTGGAACGCGGCAATCGCTCACGAACTTCGTACCCCTGTCACCATTCTGCGTGGTCGGTTGCAGGGGTTAGCGGAAGGTGTTTTTAGCCCCAGCAGTGAGCTCTTCGAGGGACTGTTACGCCAGGTTGAAGGCCTTAATCACCTGATCGAAGATTTACGAGTGCTGAGCCTCAATGACAGTGGTCATCTAGAGTTACAGCGGGATGAGGTCTGTTTAGCCGAGGAACTTAGTGCGGTGATTGAGACTTTCGCTGCGGTATTAGACGCTAAGGGACTCATACTAAAGCAGGAACTCGATACAAGACTTAAAGTTTACTGTGATGCTATACGAATACGGCAGGCGCTGATGGCGCTGCTGGAAAATGCACGCCAGCATGCTGATCCTGGCACTTTGACTGTACGATTTTACCGCTCGGGGGCAAGCTGTTATCTCAGCGTCGAAGATGAAGGCCCTGGTATCCCTGATGAAGCAGCAAGCTACATATTCGAGGCATTTCGCCGAATTGATCCGTCTCGCTCTCGAAAAAGTGGTGGCAGTGGGCTCGGCCTCGCAGTGGTCAAAACAATTGCTGAAGCTCACGGCGGCCACGTGGTCTGCCAGCCATCGGGCCATGGAGGAACAATATTCGTTCTTTCTTGGCCTGTTAAGGCAAGTTAAGGTTCCCCTTAACTATGTCCTGATGCTGGAATTATCTATAGGAAAGGTGACGTGCTGAGTGATTCCTGCACGTATGGCCACCGCGTCAGAGCACATTGCTGAATCGGGAAAATGCAGGGATTGTAGGTATTCCCTAGATCCCATTGGTTGTTATCCGATATTGATTACAACTAATGGGATGTTATTTTGTTTGAATACGCTCAATTTGTTGTACTTGTAGCCTTAATATCGCATTTGCGTGTAACTGTACATAAATTGTTGAGGTAATTAAAACGTGCAAAATTACATTATTTATGTTTAAATTTAGCAGGTTATGATTAAACGGTTTACTGTTATAGAGTGTCAGGGGGCGGAGGTTCGAATCTTCTCATACCGACCAAATTAGATGCATTTTGTTAGTTTGTTTTAATCATTAAAATAACCAGCAGTTAAGTAAAACAAAACCCCGTGTTAGCATTGCTATACGGGTTTTGTTTTTTTATATCTTTTCGCTGCCCATATGATTAACGCTGCTTGCGACTAAGGTTCAAGTTCGAGTGATTAGGCTGGCTTTGGCACAGCAAAAGGCAAAAGGCAAAAGGCAAAAATTTTCAAGGCGAAATCGTCAATTTCACAAATTATATGCATCCGCCATTTAGCATTTAAGACATTATTGAGTAGGACATTTACCTATGCGCGCGTTTGTTTTACGAGCAAGATCAGCACCTACTGACAGTCAGTTGTTTTTGGCTTCTGTCGGCCAAGAGGCGCATACCGAGATTTTAGCTCATACCCTGATGAACACTATTTTTGTGGCTCAGTCCCATCGAAACGATGTTGTCGTTTATTTGGTGCTAGAAAGTACCCATGATTTTTCCCGCACTATTTGCTTCGATACTCGAAATATTTGCCATATTGGTGGTTTTCACGAGCAAGCTTTGCTCACTAAAATTGCCAAAGCCTTAGATATTTCTCGGGGTATGACGAAAGAGCAAACTCGCGTTGTGGATGAGGGCATTACTGTGAGCACCATCAGTTTTGAAAAGCTGGTACAGGACCTCGCGGTGGATTATCAATTGTTTATGATGGATAAGAAGGGCACTTCAATCCGTGAGCAAGAATTTGTGGGTAATCCGTGCTTTTTGCTGACCGATCATATTCCTATGCCGAAGAAAAGTTTTAATACCTTGAAACGACTCGGTGCGCAAAAGATCAGCTTAGGGCCAAAGATGCTGTTTGCTTCCCAGTGCGTGGTATTGATCCATAATGAATTGGATATTAATCAATAGCCTCTGAGTCTTATGTATCCGTTGCTAACGCTGACTATTCCTGTGGTAACGTGTGTGTCGAGCCCCATTTTTTAATCTGTCTCTTGATCACATCTTTTGCTCAAGAGACAAGGCTAGCTGGTAACCTTCAAGGATGGTTTGCAGTTTAAACCATCCTTGCCATAACCTTTCCCAGCCCACAATTCCGCTTCGTTTGCTGTCATTCCAGCCCGCGAGTTTTCCTAATCTTAGATAAGCCCAATGCACACTGGGGACTTGTTCGGGCGGTTGGCTTTTTTCCGTCTTTAGCCATAACAACTTCCAGGCCAATGGGCTTAACAGG
>NZ_JAKKSJ010000069.1:0-10554 GCF_025653365.1 Shewanella sp. SW32
GCGTTTGAGGACGCTCATTTTCCGATTGAAGCGCCAGATCCAATCGCGGCGATTCAGTTTCGGATGGAGCAGCAAGAGCTTGAGGATGTCGATATGGTGCCATTTTTTGGGCAACGTAGCAGAGTGTCAGAAGTGTTAAACCGCCAACGCAAGCTAAGCCTTAACATGATCCGTAAGCTGAATGAGGGGCTTAAAATCCCGCTTCCTTGCTTGATCAAAGATTATCAATTAGCCAAATAACGGAATATAAAATGGAAACAACAACTAGATTATCAATCCATGAATCATTGCCATTCCCAGCGGCATATAGCACCGCTGATGGTGAGTCTGTCGTCACTGTAAATCAGGACGATTTAGAGGCTTTCGTCCGAACTCACAACCGACTTCACAAACAGCTTAAAATAAGCATTTTTGTTGTTGCGGTTTGTGTCGTTGCTGTTCTTGTTGGCGCTTATGAAATGGCTAACTTACCAAGTCAAGTGATTTACGTTCAACCGAAATAGAATAGCGGAAAATCGGAGTTTAAAAAATGTTAGATCCTGATATGCCAGAACCACAAGTTATCGAGTCATTGACGGGGTTTGTTGATGAAACTGAAAAGGCGATCAAATCGGCTAAAGAACTCGGTTATATGGGCGTGAGTGTTGGTCTTTCATTGGAAACCGCCTTAAATCTGGTTGAGGCAGCAAAGCGTTTTCAGGAACCAACATTTCTAGGCTTTCCGAAAAGTCTTGTTGAGGCATTTATTGAAAACGAGGCTGAGGCCGAATTGCCAGCACAGGTGGTTAATGCATACAGTGACTATATGACTGCTGAGCATGACAGTTGGGAGTCAAAAGCAGAGTTTTTTATTGATGAAGCTTTTGATGTTGAGAAGTAGGCAAACAGATAGCGGAAAATTTAATGATTATTGATGTGATTGAATCCTTTGATGGCGAAAAGCGGCTGGCAAGAGGCATATCTTTACTGCGGGTGAGGTTAGTCATATTCCAAATATGGAAACCATTGAAACACCAGATCGGAATCTAGGCATGGACTTTGAAGAAGCAAAAGAAATTCTGATTGCTAACTCTGTCGGCAGTAATGAGTACCATCAACTTCAAACATGGTCAGAGTTAGCAAGTGCCGCAGATTTTGAATGCCAATGTGCTCAAGACAGGTTGCGTCAGTTGGCAAAGGTAGAATCAGCGGCCTGTGGAGCCAGTCAAGAAAACCATCTAAAGAGTAGTTTGTAATTAATGTCCAAAATGTGGAGATTAGCCATTATGTCCGAGATAGAAAAAGAAAAAATCCACAACCAGTTTAACGGTGTAATGATTTGCATCATTGGAGCAATGGTCATTATTTCTTGCCTTTTTGCCAAAACAGTTTGGCAAGTAGCCCTTGGCGTAGTGGTAGGTCTCCCTATCGCAGTTTGTGGTATCTGGCTGGTACAGACCAATAAAGTGTATTGGTCTGTGAGCGATGGGTTTACGCCCAAAGAGCATGGGTCTGTTTATAGTAGATGCTCCAGTAAGCAACGGAATTTACACGGGTCTTCATGGCGAAATCTCCAGGGGTTGAGTAGCGAGGAAAGAAGCCGCCGACGGCGAGGACGGCAGCAGGTCGGCGGCCCAATCGAGGCCGCGATGGCGTAGCCACGCACCGGCGAAGCCGGGAGCGCCGGCCTGCGTCAGCACTCGGTCAATGTCGCGTTGGTCTTGCGGTGTGGATGCGCCCGAGAAGGCGAGCGCGGCTGGCCCCAGGTCGAGGTCGAACAGACGATTGCCCAGGCGCGATTGGTAGTAGTAGTCGCGCTTGGGCTGCGCGGTGGCGACGATTTCGATTTGCCGACTGTTGAGGCCAAAGCCCTCGTAGACCGTGCGAATCTGCGGCTCGGTCGCCTGCGGGTTGGGCAAGAAAATCCGGCTCGCGCAGCTTTCGATGATCGCGGGCGCGATGGTCGAATCCTTGATGTCGGCAAGCGACTGCGTGGCGAAGATCACCGACACGTTTTTCTTGCGCAGAGTTTTCAACCATTGCCGGATGCGTGCCGCGAAGGACGGTTCATCAAGGAATAGCCAGGCTTCATCGAGAATCAGCAGCGTGGGAGCACCGTCGAAACGTGCATCGAAGCGGGCGAACAAGTAGCGCAGCACCGCTTGCACGGCGGCGGGGCTGTGCATTAGCTCTTCCATCTCAAAGCCCTGCACGTCGCCGCTGCCGAGCCGGTCGCGGTCGGCATCCAGTAGCTTGCCGTGCGCGCCGCCCAGCACATACGGCGACAATGCCTGCCGCAGCGCGTTCGATTGCAGCAGCACCGAAAGCCCGGTCATCGTGCGCTGCTCCACCGGCGCACCAGCGAGGCTGCCGAGCGCCGACCAAATGGCGGCTTTCTCGTCGGGGCCGACGGTCACGCCTTCATGCAGCAGGCGGCCTTCGATCCACTCGGCGGCCCAGGTGCGATAGCCTTCGCTGTCGATACGGGCCAAGGGCTGAAAGGCAATGGCGCCGTCCGCGCCGAGGTCGTAGTGTTCGCCGCCCAGGCCCAGCACCGTCGCCCGCATGGATCGCCCCATGTCGAAGGCGAAGATGCGCGAGCCGCCATAGCGGCGGAACTGCAAGGCGAGCATCGCCAGCAGGACAGATTTTCCCATGCCCGTCGGCCCCGCGACCAGCGTATGCCCCACGTCGCCGATGTGCGTCACCAGCCGGAACGGCGTCGCGCCATCCGTGCGCGTGACGATCAGCGGCGGGCCGTCGAGATGGGCGTTTTTCTCCGGCCCAGCCCACACGGCGGACACCGGCATCATGTGCGCCAGATTCAGCGTCGAGACGATGGGCTGGCGCACGTTGGCATAGGCATTGCCTGGTATGGACGACAGCCACGCATCGACTGCATTTAAGGTTTCGGGGATGGTGACGAAGCCACGTCCTTGGATGACACGTTCCACCATGCGCAGCTTTTCGTCGGCTACGGCAGGGTCGTCATCGAACACCGTCACCGTGGCGGTGAGGTAGCCGAAGGCGACTTGATCGCTGCCAAGCTCTTGCAAGGCGGCATCCGCGTCGGCCGCCTTGTTGCTGGCATCCGTGTCCACCAGCGGCGATTCCTGCTGGAAGATGGTTTCGCGCAGTAGCGCAATGACATTCTTCCGTTTCGCAAACCACTGGCGACGCAGGCGGCCCAGCTCCTTTTCCGCCTCGGCTTTATCGAGGCAGAGAAACCGGGTACTCCAGCGATAGGCAAAGCCCAGGCGATTGAGGTCGTCCAGCAGGCCCGGCCAGGTCGAGGTCGGAAAGCCCCGCACCGACACCACGCGCAGATGCTGGTCACCCAGCATGGGCGCAAGGCCGCCGACTAGGGCGGAATCGGCCAGCAGTGCGTCGAGGTGGAAAGGCACCTCGGGCACGGCCAGCCGGTAGCGCCGCGTGGACACCGTGGCGTGAAGATAAGTCAGCGTCGCGGCATCGTCCAACCAGACGATTTCTGGCATCACGCCATCGAGCAGGTCGAAAACCCGATCCGTTTCTGCCAGGAAGGCGTCAAGCCGACCGCGCCAGTCCACACCATCGCCCGGCGCGTGCTCGTAGAGCAGCTTGGCTGCACGAGCGCGGGATTCCTCCGGCGGCAGATAGGCTAGCGTCAGGTGATAGCTGCTTTCGTAGTGGTTCCCCGATTCCTCAAAGGCAGCGCGGCGTTCTTCGTCCACCAGCCAGGACAGCGGTTCGGGAAAGTCGGAATGCGGATAGTCCGCGGCCGACTGGCGCTCGGCTTCCACGAACAGCGCCCAGCCCGAACCCAGCCGGCGCAACGCGTTGTTTAGCCGTGCCGTCGTGGCGATCAATTCGCCCTGCGTGGCGCTGTCCAGATCAGGCCCGCGAAAGCGCGCCGTGCGCTGAAACGAGCCATCCTTGTTCAGCACCACGCCCGGCGCGATCAGCCCAGCCCAGGGAAGCCAGTCGGCCAGCAAGGCGGGCCGCTGGCGGTATTCGGCAAGGTTAAGCATGGCGGCGTCTCCTACACGTCCAGCAGCGGCTTGTGCTTGATGTGCCGGGCGAAGACCTGCATGAACTGCGGATCGACCCTCGCGCCCCACACGGCCAGCGAGTGACCGACGATCCAGAGCACTACGCCAGGAATCCAGAGTTGCAGGCCCAGCCCGACGGCAGCGGCTAGCGTGCCGTTGGCAATCGCCACCGTGCGCGGTGCGCCGCCCATCAAGAGCGGCTCGGTCAGCGAGCGATGTAGCGGCACCTCGAAGCCGGCCGCGAAGCTATCCGGGCCACTCATACGACAGCCCCGCCGGAGAAGCTGAAGAACGACAGGAAGAACGAGGACGCGGCGAACGCGATGCTCAAACCGAACACGATCTGGATCAGCTTGCGAAAGCCGCCCGACGTGTCGCCGAAGGCGAGCGCGAGGCCCGTGGCGATGATGATGATGACCGCGACGATGCGTGCCACCGGCCCCTGAATCGACTCCAGAATGGATTGCAGCGGGCCTTCCCAAGGCATCGAGGAACCAGCGGCCTGCGCGGTTCCTGCCAGGAACAGTAGCAGCGCGGCGAGCATCAGCCCTTGCGTCGCAGGGCGGGCCAGGCTGTGGAGCCGCGCGAAGCCGGACTGATTGAAATGCGGATTTACGGAAACACGGAAAGCATGGGCGTGCGTCATCATGAAAGTTCTCCAGAAAGGTCGAGGGATGGGGAAGTCGCCGCAGTGGGTGCGGCATCGGGAAGTGGCGAAAGCTCGGGAAACGGCGCTTCCAGCGCGTCCGCCAGTTGGTAGCCCACGCCGTCGAATCCGACGACGCGGGCGATGCTCTCGATGCGGCGCTTGCGCCCGCGTCCGGCGATGTGGATCACCACGTTGACCGCCTCGGCGATCAGCGCACGTGGCGGATTCACTGCCACTTCGAGAATCAGTTGTTCCAGGCGCAGTAGCGCACCCAGCGCGGAACCCGCATGGATCGTGGCGATGCCACCGGGATGGCCGGTGCCCCACACCTTGATGAGATCCAGTGCCTCAGCTCCGCGCACTTCGCCGACGACGACGCGATCCGGGCGCAGGCGCATGGACGAACGCACCAGCTCTGTCATGGACACCACGCCGGCGCGTGTGCGTAGCGGAACGTGGTCGCGGGCCGCGCATTGCAGTTCCACCGTGTCTTCGAGCACCAGCACGCGGTCGCCCGTGGCGGCTATTTCGGCGAGCAAGGCATTGGCGAGCGTGGTCTTGCCGCTGCTGGTGGCCCCGGCGATCAGGAGGTTCTGGCGCTCGCGCACGGCGCGAACCAGAAAGCCCGCCTGGGCGGCGGTCATCATTCCTTCCACGACGTACCGCTCCAGCGGAATCACGCCGATAGCGCGCTTGCGCAATGCGAAGGCTGGCCCCGGCGCGGCGGGCGGCAAGATGCCCTCGAAGCGTTCGCCGGTTTCGGGTAGCTCGGCGGAGAGCAGCGGCTGGCCACGATGTACTTCCGCGCCGACGTGGGCTGCGACGAGGCGGATGATTCGCTCGCCATCGGCCTCGGGCAGTTCCACGCCCATCGGCGCGCGGCCCGACGACAGGCGATCCACCCAAAGTGTGCGATCGGGGTTGAGCATGATTTCCACCACATCGGCGTCTTCCAGCGCGGAGGCGATCAGTGGACCCATTGCTGTGCGCAGCATCTGGATGCGCCGGTCGAGTGAGGCCGCAGCAGGCGAGCACGGCTCGGGGCTGATCTGCGGTGCAGTGCTCATGAAGCACGCTCCTGCTCTCGGACGGCTGCCCCGGTCTCCTCCATTCGCATCGGGTCGGGATGCAGTTCCTCCACCACGTCGCGCACCAGACTTCGCCCGCGCAGCAGGTGGCGACCAAGCTGCTCGGTGAACTGCTCGAAGCGCGCCTTGCCCTGGGCGCGGGCCGCGTCTTGATGCGCTTCAGGCACCGGGGTGCTTACCGTCAGGTAGTAGCGGATGAACAATGCCAGCGTCTCGATGGCAATGTTCTGGTCGCGCTCAATGCGCTCGGCCTGGCGGGATAGCCGATCAAGGCGCTTAGCGATGGCCGCCTCCCGCTGGTCGGCGGCATCGGGCGAAAGCCATGATGCGAGTGCTGCCGCGACTATGGACGACTTGGACACGCCTTTCATGGCGGCCAGTTCGTCAAGCCGCCTTGCATGCTCGGGCTGGATAAAGAGATTCAGGCGGTAGTGACTCATAGCTCGATTCCGTCGTTAGGGTCGAGGGACACCAGCCGAGCCGAGCGCTGCATGGCCGGATCAAGCTGGCGAGGAAGGGGAAGTGGCGAGTCGTCGTCGTCATCGAACAGGCCGAGGTCGGTGGTGCTCATTGCCAGTTCGGGGTCGTATGCGACGGTTTCGTGAAGCTCTGGTTGGCGGCGTGGACCACCGTCGTCGGCCGATGCGCTGAAGCCTTCGGCGGCGTCGGCCGCTGGCGCGGCGGGTACAGCGGGCATTGGCAGGCCGCTCCAGTCGTCCGGGCGCAGTGGCGGCGTGTCGGCGTATCGGCCGTCCGCCAACACGGGCGGCGGCAGCACGCGTTGCTTGAAATTGGTGTCGTCGTAGTAGCGCAGCTTCGTAGCCTTGATCGGGGCCACGCTGGACACCATCACTACCGCCTTGTCAGGCGGAAGTTGCATCACTTCGCCAGGCGTCAGCAGCGGACGAGCCGTTTCCTGGCGGGACACCATCAGGTGCCCCAACCACGGCGCGAGCCGATGGCCTGCATAGTTGCGCTGCGCGCGCAGCTCGGTCGCGGTGCCCAGCGTCTCGGAAATGCGCTTGGCCGTGCGCTCATCGTTCGTGGCGAACGTCACGCGCACATGACAGTTGTCGAGGATCGAATGGTTCTGGCCGTAGGCTTTGTCGATCTGGTTGAGCGACTGCGCGATGAGGAAGCTGCGGATGCCGTAGCCCGCCATGAAGGCCAAGGCCGTCTCGAAGAAGTCGAGCCGGCCCAGGGCCGGAAACTCATCGAGCATCAGCAGCAGCTTGTGGCGGCGCTCGATGCCGTCGCTGCCGTCCAGTGATTCGGTAAGCCGTCGTCCGATCTGATTTAGGATCAAGCGGATCAGCGGCTTGGTGCGGCTGATGTCCGAAGGCGGCACCACCAAGTACAGCGACACGGGGTGCTCGGCGGAAATGAGGTCAGCAATGCGCCAATCACAGCGCGAGGTAACTTCGGCCACCGTGGGGTCGCGGTACAGGCCGAGAAACGACATAGCCGTGGACAGCACACCCGAGCGTTCGTTGTCCGACTTGTTGAGTACTTCGCGTGCCGCAGAGGCCACCACCGGATGCGGACCAGCGCCCAGGTGGGGCGTGGTCATCATCCGGTGCAAGGTCAGCTCGAAGGGGCTGGCCGGATCGGAGAGGAAGTTGGCGACACCGCGCAGCGTCTTGTCTTCGCCCGCGTAGAGCACATGCAGGATGGCCCCGACCAGCAGCGCGTGCGAAGTCTTCTCCCAGTGGTTGCGCTTCTCAAGCGCGCCTTCTGGATCTACCAGAATGTCGGCTATGTTCTGTACATCACGGACTTCATGTGCGCCGCGCCGAACCTCTAGCAGCGGGTTGTAGGCCGCCGACTTCGCATCAGTCGGGTTGAACAGCAGGCAGTGTGAATAGCGTGAGCGCCAACCTGCTGTGATCTGCCAGTTCTCGCCCTTGATGTCGTGGACCACGGCTGATGCAGGCCAAGAAAGCAGCGTCGGCACCACTAGGCCGACGCCTTTGCCTGAGCGCGTAGGCGCGAATGTCAGGATGTGTTCCGGGCCTTCATGCCGAAGGTACTTGCCATCGTGCTGACCGAGGAACACGCCGATCGGCTGCGTAAGGCCGGCTTTGCGAATGTCCTCCGTACTTGCCCATCGTGCCGAGCCATAGGTCGTGACTAGGCGTGATTGACGAGAGCGCCAGATCGACATGCAGACCGCGACCACCACCGCCAGCAAGCCACTGCCACCCGCTATGGCTCCGCCCGTGTCGAAAACGCGTGGCGCGTAGGCATCGAAGAAGAACCACCACTCAAACAGCTTCCACGGGAGGTAGACCGGTGTGCCGAGGAAATCAAACCAGGGGGTGCCAAGGCGTACCTGATAGCCGAGGGCTGCTGCAGTCCATTGCGTGGCGCCCCACACACCGGCGATCACGATGCCGAATACCACGGCTATCTGACCGAACAGCACATTCGTACCTTGCATAGCCCCGCCTCCAATCTCTCCTACGCTGATTCCCTTGGGAAACGCGGCTTAGAAACGTGCCGCAGGCGTCAGGATCGGTGCTGGCTTAGTGCCGGTCAAAGACCGTTTGGGGCAGAAAGGTCGAGAAGAAAGAATGAATTCGCGCTGTGTCCAGCCAGGGAATGACTCCGCAATCACAGGCGAACATCAGCGTGCCGAACAGAAAGTTCAGGCAGACTAGCGAATTGCTGAAATTCAGAACTTGGGGGATTCTTTAGGCGGTGTGTATGGTGTTTTTCCGTCACCGTAGAACCGCTTACGTGTTGCCTCCGCAACCCGGTCGCAAAGCAGGTCGCCCAAACTAGGCCGATCCGTCTTGCATTGCTGGCGCAACTGCTTGAGCTGCTCCGGGTCTGCCGCCAGCTCTTCTACGGTCGGGGTTTTCTTTTCTGCACTAGTGGCTTTATGCGGTTTCTCGGATTGGCCGCATGCGACTAGCAGTACAGCGATGAGCGGGATGGCGAGTTTCATGGCATCAATTCCTCCGGAAGATCGGGATTTCGGCTCTTTGTTGACCTAGGAAACTCTGGGAATTCGATGGCCTGTACGCGCTGGATGAAGCGTGCAAGCTCGTCAAACGGATCGCCTTCAAGTCGGAGCAGATAGGTCGTCAAAGGGGGTACGCGTGTCGAAAGCGGCCTCGCCACGACTCCTGGCTCTCGGGAGGCTGCAATTTGTGCAGCCCCTGTAATTCCGAGCGCAAAACCAGCGGATACCAACGCCATCATCAGGTCGAAAGTGGTAACCCGCTCGGCAATTAGAGGCTGCATTTCAGCCCGACTAAGTACTCGCTCAATGTGCTTGGCGTGGCCCTCGCATACTTGAGGATCGGACAGCACTAGCGGGTAGCGCAGCAGTTCATCCAGTGGAATGCGTTTGAGAGCCAGCAACGGATGCCGAGCTGGCAGCGCAACCATAAGCGCGTCAGTCCACGCGGGAAGTGCGACGATTCCATCCCCGACTTCGTCGGACTGTGCAAAACCGACGTCATACAGGTCGTCGTGAAGCCCTTTGATTTGTTGGGACAGTGGCACCTCGAAGAAGCGAATCTCGACCTCGGGCTCCTCCTCGCGACACAATGCCAATAGTGCTGGCAAGCGCAATAGTGTTGTGCAGTCTGACAAGGCGACGCGGAGTTGCCCATGAAAGCCATTCTTTGCCGCTTTCACGCAGTCCCGCGCCTGTTGCAAGGATGCAAACACCCGAGGAGCGTGCTCCATGAGCATCAACCCCGCTCGTGTCAATCTCGTGCTTCGTGTATTTCGAACAAATAGCTGCGCCCCTAGTTCCTCTTCGAGTTCTTTGATCGTGCGAGACAGCGGGGACTGCTCAATATGTAGTTTCGCAGCGGCGCGAGCGAAGTGGAGTTCCTCGGCGAGCGCCATAAAACAACGTAGATGTCGGATTTCCATGCGCCCCTGCCAATCGTTAATCTATTCAGTATTCAAGATGCGCTGCCTTGCTGCGTTCTTCCAACTCAAGGAGTCAGGGTGAAGACTGCAAATTCACATGCTCTGGCGAACCAGAAAGCGCCTTAGCGAGAACACCCCATTGCACTGCTGCTTCGGCGCGAGCACGGACCAGAGCCGCTCGCTGAGACAAGGTGCCACGCTCCGCTTCTGCGACAACGGTCGCGTCCACCTGTCCCGCTTCAAATAGGCGTCGGCTGCGGTCAAGGAGTCGATCAGCGACGGCAAGACCATCGACCTGATGCTGCAGGGAGGTCCGCTGGGTCTGCCAGCCCAGATAAGCGTTCTCCACATCCTGAAGTGCGAGCAACACCGTGCGGTCCAGGTCAGCTTGTGCGCCGCGACTGCGTGCGGAGCCCTCGTCGATTCCCGCTTGTATTGCGCCACCGTCAAGAATCGGGAGCGTCACACCCAAGCCCAAAGAGAAAATGTTCCCCGCCACACGGGTTCCGTTGTTCTCGAAGCGTTGGCGACCACCACTCAAATCGAGCACAAGTTTGGGGAACCGCTCGCCTTCTGCAGCGTTCCATCGCGCCGTCGCCGCCGCAAGGCGCGCCTGCGCGGCTCGGACGTCGGGGCGCTGCTGCAGCAACTCGCCAGGCACGCTTCGGGGAGTCCAATCGGGCATGGTGAGAGAGGCAAGCGCAGGACCGCTGCCAAGCGCCCCCGGAATCCGGCCAACGAGCACATCCAAGGCATGCGTTGCTTCGCCGCGTACGCGTCGCAACTGCTCTTGCTCCACCCGGAGGGCGATGACCTCGGAACGCGTGCGTTCAATGTCAAAGCCCGTAGCTTGACCTGCCTTGAACTTCTGCTCTGTCAGACGCTCAAGGCGCTCGGCGACTTGAAGTCGCTCTTT
>NZ_JAKKSJ010000070.1:0-9815 GCF_025653365.1 Shewanella sp. SW32
TCTTCAATATCTTCCCAGCCCTCACAGCCTGCGATAACTGCACACAGCGTTAAAAACACCACGTCAAACAAGGGATAAACGACCTTAGATGCTTGCCTTGGGTCTTCTAATTCTGAAAAGTGCTCTGCAAAAATATCGATGTTCATAAACTGGCTCCGCGTAAAAGCCAGTATCTGATCACAACGGAAGATCGCGGTCAATCAGTTATGTTAAAGTGCGCGTTAAATGTTCGTGATCTTGCCCTGGGCTCGCAGGTGGATTTATTGAACCCTTAGAATCGACAGGCTTGCATCTTATAAACTTAGGAGCAAGATTGCTAGCGACGCATTTAACTTCATCTAATCCCTCCCTAGCGATAAGGACGTCATATAATATCGCAATGAACGGATTGTATACCGATCTTAGACAATTTATCGTACTTCATTACTGTTTAACTGATAGAGATGATAATGAATTCTGGCAAAAAGCTGCACAAAGCTCAGCATTCATACCTGCTCTAGAACAAAAAATGACACTATGGAAAGACAAGGTTTGTGAGTATGTCGATCTTGCCAATGGATATAGTTCAGTTTTTACAGATGAGAATTATCGCTACGTACTTTATGGTATGCAGCATATTCCTGAAATCCATATACCTTGTCCAAAAAATGAAATATCAAGAATACTCGACAACTTAAAAACACAACAGTTTAGAGCAAAAGAGCAATCTTTATCACATCAAGAATTCTTAGCGAAAATTAAAAATATTTAAAATCATAAAGAGCAAGATTAAAAATCTTGCTCTACTTACCATTTAATTCAACCATTAATTAAGTTGGATGCCATACAACTTAATACGTTCAATTAACTCTCTATGGGGTAATAATTGCGATTTGAGTAATGTAACCTGCTTGCCTAATTTCTCGGTCATTACCGTGAAAAGCCTTTCCTCTTCATCATTTAATTTCCTCTCTAATTTTGACTCAAAGTCTGAGCCATAGAGTACATATAAATAATTTTCTAAATTGAAAAATTCTAGCGTAGAAGTAAAGTCATAGGCAGTCGGTATGTGATAGCGCCACAATTCTAAATGTTCTTTTAATGTGTCTGGAATACTTATTTCATTTTTATTATCAACCCAAAATGGCGTATCCATTCGTTTGGCTATGACATAATGAAGTTTAATAAAATCAATCACCCGATTCCAAGCATTCAATACTCGCTGATTATAACGATTAGCCACAAGTGGCATAACGTCAGTATTAGCAGGAAAACATTCAGCTAACATTCTGGCTGTCGCATCAAACATAAGCAGACCAGTCGCTTCTAAAGGTTCAACAAAACCACTCGACAAACCAATCGCAACACAGTTACCTTGCCACGATTTCTCTCTATACCCCACCTTCATCGGTATGTGTCGAAACGAGACTTGTTCTGCTTTACCAAGATATTCCCGCAATACACTCTCAGCTTGCTCTATTGATGAATATTGACTGGAATACACATAACCAACACCACGACGTTCAGACAAACCGATATCCCATATCCAGCCAGCCTCTTGTGCTGTTGATTTAGTGAAACAAGGGATAGGCGTATATTTATCTTCATAAGGAAGCTGCACAACTAATGCTGAGTCGACAAACAAAATGTCACTCTTATCAACGAAGGGAACGTTACATGCGCTGCCAATGAGTTGAGCACTAAATCCAGTACAATCAACATACAAGTCCGCATTCAATACACCAGCATTATCAGTATGTAACTCTAAGATATGTCCCTGAGCGTCTATTTTTGTATCAATGACTTCTGCAAGAAGATGTTTAACGCCTAACTGTTCAACACCAAATTTGGTCAACATCTTGGTAAACTTTGCAGCATCGAGATGATACGCGTAATGCATAGCACCTCGATATTGAGGCTGTGTCATCACTTTAGGTCCAAGTCCCGCATCAATCAAATGACCTTGAACTGACACAAGATCAGCGTAGCGGCCTCTATCTGAAAGAGATTTATTAAGCCACGTTGAAGTAACGTCTTTAAAGTAGGGATAATCAAATAAATGGTGATAGTACTCCCCTGAATTGGGTTTATTCCAATCAATGAATTTAACACTCTGCTTAAATGTTACATCACAGCAACGAATAAACTCATCTTCTCGAATACCAAAATACTTTAATGTTTCGCGTAACATAGGCACTGTCCCTTCACCAACGCCTATAGTAGGAATGTTCGGGGACTCAACTAACATAACTTGTATTTTAGGTGTTCTAGCATTCAACTTTTTAGCTAAATGACAGGCAGAAATCCAACCTGCAGTTCCGCCACCAACAATGACGACACTCTTTATATTTTTTATTGAAGTCATGACCTATGCCTGCTGATTACTTAAACGCTCAACTCGATTTCTTCTTTCGCTAGGCGATTAATTTGATGTAATGAGTTCAAATGGCTGTAAATTGGCGCTAAAAGGCCTCGTTGCTTGATATCTAAGAACTCATCTGAGCTGAGTTGATTTAACTTAGCTTCATCGATGAAATAGATACCATTTATGCCGCGTTTTTCGCCTTTGATGTCAACGGTAAGACTTTGGGGAGAAAATAATTCTTTTTGAGCAAAAAATGCAATAATTGCCTTACTCATTTGCTCTTGTTCGAAGTTTTTTATAATACTGTCTTTACGCAATCTTAAAAACGCAGTTTCCTCTCCTCCTTCAAACAATGCATTTCCCTTATCAGTGCTCACATGAGCGCTTTCTTCTCGTATCCCCACCCATACTTTATCCTGCTGTTCAGTACTCAACATTAAACCAAACGGATAGTTTTTAAGTATATTTGGAATATACAGCCCTAACCATTTGCCATCTTTTTGCTTCAAATTCTGTCCAGGTTTTAATCCAAGCATAATTACGGACTGATATTCTCCTGTTTCACTATTTTTAACAAAAACAACAGGAGCATCTACAGCAGCAAAGGCAAACTCATAAATTGAAATGGGTAGTAAGTGTTGCGCAGCAACATGTTCATAAGTGGTAGGAGTCACTTTCAGGTGCGCATGTTTTGCTGAGTCAAGTGGGGTGATTGAATTAGTCATATGAGCTCCTTGAGGGCTTCTTCTGATTGAATATTATTGAGATATGAAAAAGGGAGCAAGCTCCCTTTTTCATTTATACCTGAGTTAAACCGAGATTAGAATCGTACGCTAGCGCCTAATGTAATTCGGCGGGCCATGTTGTATTCAAATACAGGGAAGCCATCCGTAAAACCACTTAGATTAGATTGGAACTGATTGTTACCAAACTGACGTGAACCTTCTTCTAACAGGTTATTACCATCAAGTTTAATATCCATATAATCAGTAACATGCCAAATTGCACTCAAATCCAAACTACCAAATGCATCGTGTAAACGATTACCGTATGAACCAGTTTCACGGATCATATATTCACTACGCCAGTTATATGCTAAACGAACTTGGAACAAATCGTTTTCAAAATAACCAGTTAAGTTATATGAGTGCTTTGAACTATCGCTTAAGAACGGGTTGCGATCTGTATATGTATTTGGGCTAGTTTCACTATCAGTATAAGTGTAGTTAACAATTGAGCCAAAGCCGTTCCCAAAGTCTTGTTGATATTGCAGCTCTAAACCTTGGATTGTCGCAGATTCGCCATTGGCTTTCTCTTGCACAGTCCAACCACCAGCAACTTCATCAGGTTTTAACGTGCCAGTAAATGGGATATCGGCGCTATCTGCATGGTACTCACTAAAGGTTACGAAGTTTTTAACATCCTTCATAAATAAAGCCGCAGAAAGTAATGACTCTTCATTGAAATACCATTCAATGCCTAAGTCTATTTGATTAGCAATAAATGGTTTTAACCCGATATTGCCAACAACCCATTTTTGGTTATTAGGCACATCATCATTTGCACCTAAAACGTTAGGGTTAACATACATGTCATCATACTGTGGACGAGCCATAACTCGAGCCGCTGATGCGCGCAATATGAGATCTGGTGCTAAGTCGAATGCTACGTTTAAGCTTGGTAACCATTCCCCATAATTAGCTGAAGCATCGGTTTTCTTACCATCAACATAGTACGTTGAGGTCGCTTCAGTACCCGCATAACGCACACCAAAGTTACCGCGTACACCTTCTGATGCAAAGTTAGCCATCACATAAGCAGCATAGTTATCTTCATCAATTTCACGGTATGAACCAAAATCTTCAGTCTCACCGATGATGCTCGATTTAGCCCAATCTTTTAGTGCATCTGGATCAAAACGAATAATATCGTATTCACTTGTTCCTACAGCAAAAGTACCAGTATTTAAGCCTGCTGTTGATATGACGGGATTAAAGTCATCGGCTTGTACAAAGTCAAAACGGCGACTCGTTGTATTATGCTTCGCATATTTCAGACCCGTTTTAATGGCATTAACCACACCTAGATCTACATCAAACTTAATATCTGCTTGAATATAAGTTTCATCATCTGTTTTTGGTGTTTTATTAAAGTTACTGCCAGTACCCATTGCAAGCGAACCTGGATCATAAGTGGCTGTATCAAAACCATTTAAATCCCAAGTTTGATGACCATTGGTAAAGTCATAAGTCGCACCATTTAATGCTGTACCACCCAGACCATCTTCAACAACCATTTCAAAATCGGTACCACCAGTAGAACTTGTATCACCGATTTGAGTCGTAAACTGGTATCCATCACCGCTATATTCCATCTTCAAGTCGAAAACTTGAGACTTCATTGTCGCTTCACGAGGGCGAGCTTGCCAATATGCTAAGTTAACAGGGCCTGCAACTTGAGAACCTGACTGTGATGCATCTGGCTTATCACCACCACATAAACCGCAGCCACCAATCCATTCCGTGTTATCCCAAGCACCAGAACCTGGAGCCCCTGACCATGAAGTGTCAGCTTGCGTAAACCATAATGCGTAGTTGGTGTTGTCCGCGGCCATTTGCATGTCCATCGCGTTAAACACAAAGTTTAATGAATCAGACGGGGCATACTGGAATGTTGCAGCAATAGCTGAACGTTCGCGCTCTTGTTCAAATGCGACAGGGCCAGCACCCCATTCCCAAAAAGCTTCATCACCTTGACGCTGCAAGCTACGATTTTGCATAACGCCAGAAACTAATACACCAAAAGTTTCATCATCATTCTTCCAGCTACCTAAGCCTGAAAATTGTGGATCTGTTTCACCCGAATCGCTTTGATATTGAGCTTCAGCAGAAGCAAAGAAAGTCATTGAATCCATATCCAATGGCTTACGGGTATTAACTACAACAGTACCACCCACACCACCTTCAGCTAAGTCCGCTTGAGATGATTTATAGACTTCTAAGTTACCAACTAATTCAGATGGTAATAATTCATAGTTAAATGAACGTTTTGCAGGCTCAAGAACAAACCAACCTGTTGAAGCTACGTTTTGTCCATTCAGAGTTGTCAAAGTCAGATCTTGACCCGCACCACGAATTGAAACACCCGCGCCTTCACCAAATTGACGCTGGATCGTGACACCAGGAATACGTTGCAGAGATTCTGCAACGTTTTTATCCGGAAATTTGCCAATGTCTTCAGCAGTAATCGCATCCACAGTACTGTCTGAGAAGCGTTTAGCATTTAAGTTAGCTTGCTGGGAAGCGCGAATACCGCGAACTTCAATTTTTTCAATATTTTCAGGTGCTGCGGTGGTTGCCACGGCGTCTGCAGCAACAGCGCTGATGGATACAGCACTGCCGAGTAGGATAGCAATATTTGTAGCTAGTACAGTTTTCTTAAAGGTTGATGGTCGCATCTCGTTTCCCTTCCATAACTTTATTATCGTTTTAGTATTCATAACCATTCCCTGAGGAATGACAACGCTGTCATGTCTAGTGCAAACATTACACAATAATTAACAGCCTTGCCACAACAAAATAACGATGGAAGCAAAAAAATGTCATAAAGCAGAATGTTGAATCAGTATTTTTATTAAAAATCATTATAAAACATGAGCTTTAATATTATGACGTAAACTTACAACTCCAAGCATAATTGTAACAATGATAAATTAACGCCAATTTGTAACAATTCAGGATTGCTAAGCACATCAAAAGCTCGCACTATAAGATGTATAAGTCAGAAAAAACTGATAAAAAATGTAAGCTTGTAAATTGCTGGTAAAGAATTTACGTTCATAGAACAGTTAAACCCCTCGCGACCTTAGACAAAGAGTTTTTACATCAATGAAAGTCACTATCAACGACGTAGCTAAATATGCTGGAGTGTCTATCAAGACAGTATCCCGTGTAACCAATAACGAACCTTCAGTGAAGCAGGCCACCGTTGACAAAGTGAACGAGGCGATAAAAGCACTTAACTACCAACCTAATTTAGCGGCAAGAAATCTAGCAGGAACTAAATCCTATGCTATTGGTTTTATTTACGATAACCCAAACGCTTACTATATTATTGATATGCAAAATGGGATCTTGTCAGCCTGTAAAGACAAGGGCTATGAACTTGTCATCCACCCTTGCAATGCCAAATCAGAGACCATATGTGATGAGCTTACAGCACTAGTCAAATATTCTAGGCTCGCAGGATTAGTACTAACACCTCCCTTGTCAGAAGATCCTAAAGTACTCAAAGCACTCACTGAAATTGATGCTAACTATGTGCGCATTATTGCGGGAGAAAAAGACAACGATCAGAATGGATTGACTATTTTAGTCAACGATAAATTCGGTGCAGTTCAAATCACCCAGCATCTGATTGATTTAGGCCACAAGCATATCGCTTTTTTAAGCGGAGATTTACACCATGAATCCACCAAAGAGAGATTACTTGGTTTTAAACAGGCATTAACAATAAATAACCTAAAGCTGAATGAAAACTACATAATTGAAGGGAAGTACTCATTTGAGTCCGGTGTTGATGGTGCTAACAAGCTCATCAAACTAAAAAAT
The DNA here is from genome assembly GCF_025653365.1 of Shewanella sp. SW32. NCBI lineage: Bacteria > Pseudomonadati > Pseudomonadota > Gammaproteobacteria > Alteromonadales > Shewanellaceae > Shewanella > Shewanella sp. SW32. The sequence goes on from NZ_JAKKSJ010000070.1 coordinate 6,955, forward strand.
CGCCCGACGGCGATTGTTGCTTGTAACGATGAAATTGCCGCTGGTGCACTTTTTGCGGCTCGTTTAGCGGGTTTAGACATACCCGTTGATTTATCAATTGTCGGTTTCGAAGATAGCCCATTCTCACGTCAAACCTGGCCTAAACTTACCACAGTACATCAGCCAAACGCAGAAATAGCTCAGGTTGCTACTGAATTATTAATAGCAAAACGTCGCGAGCAAGATGCCATATATTCTAAAACCTTTACTCCTGAACCTATCATTCGTGACTCGTCGGCAATTCCTAAACAATAAAAAAAGAGAGCATATATGCTCTCTTTCTATCTCCTAAATCACATAGAAATCAATGTAATTTGAGCTTCGGACGCTGCCACTTCAATAACTTTTGTGCCACTCGATACACAATTGCCGAAAACCAACCATAAAGGCTGGCTAAATGCCTCTGATACAAAGAGATATACATCAATCTTGCTATATGGCCTTCAACAAAGAAAGTGCCAGAGCGTAGGTTCCCCATTAAATTGCCTACCGCAGAGAAGCGGCTTAAAGACACTAATGAGCCGTAATCTTTATAAATAAATGCCTTTTCAGGCTTACCTTGTAATCGATTAACGATATTATCAAACAAGGTATCAGCCATCTGAGCTGCTGCTTGCGCCCTTGGTGGAACAGGCTGACCAGAACTTTGGAGCAATAGAGCACAATCGCCAAGGGCGTAGATATCTTGATGACCTTTAACTCGCATACAATCATCAACTTCTACCTGATTTCGCGGAGTAATGGGCAGTTTTGCAAAATGCTGAAATGCTTTTGGCCCTTTTACACCGGCAGCCCATACTTTTAAGCCTGCTTTAATCACATCGCCATCTTGGGTAATGAAACCATCACGAGTCACTTCTTTAACTTGAACACCGATATGTAAACGTATACCAATCTGATCAAGAACAGCTTGAGCCCTAGCGCTTACACGCTCTGGTAATTGAGGAAGGATTTTGGGTGATGCTTCAATCAAATGCACATCAAGATGATGCTTAGCGATATTCAGATAACCGTACTCTTTAACAGACTCAATGACATGATGAAGCTCTGCTGCCAATTCAACACCTGTCGCACCCGCACCGACAATACCAATGCTGACTCTTTCTTGCGTTTCATTTAATTGGAGTAAAGCGTCGAGTAATTTATGATGAAATAAATTGGCATTTTCAAGGCTGTCTAAGAAAATACAATGCTCATCAGCACCTAATGTATTGAAACTATTAGAAACTCCACCCAATGCAAGGACTAAAAAATCATAATCGATTTGTCGCTGCTCTAGGAGCAACTCGCCTTCATCATTATAGACTGCGGCTAACTGAATCGATTTAGCATCCGGCTCACACTGCTCTATCTCACCACGAATATAGCGATAACCGTTTTTAAGTCCATGATCGCGATAGAGTAAACCTTCAATAGATTGATCTATCACACCAACAGCGACTTCGTGTAATTTAGGCTTCCATATATGAATAGGACTTTTATCAATTAAGCACACATCGACGACATCACTACCGCCCCATTTACGGCCCAACTTCGATGCAAGCGCTAAACCAGCAGCACCACCACCCACGATCACTATTCTTTTTGTAGCCAAAATGACAACCTCATAAAACTCATTTGCGAGGCTAAGTTATACCATGTTACAGATAAGAGATAACTACATTAGTTGAGTAAAACAGGTGATTTTCCATTAAAGATATTTCAGAAACCCAGCAGTACTACTTAGTTTTTCCATATGCTTAGGCAACAAAAAAGGGCCACTAGGCCCTTTAGAATCGTTCGTAAGCAGTTTATACCGCTTCTTCGTTTTCTTCACCCGTTCGAATACGGATAACACGTTCAACATCAGTGACAAAAATTTTACCATCACCAATTTTGCCTGTGCGGGCCGTTTCAACAATGACATCAATTGCTTGGTCGAGCAGATCGTCTTGGATCACTAACTCTATTTTTACTTTTGGCAGAAAATCCACCATATATTCGGCACCACGATACAACTCTGTATGCCCTTTCTGACGACCAAAACCCTTAACCTCCAGTACCGTCATCCCAGTTATACCAATTTCTGCAAGTGATTCGCGCACATCATCTAACTTAAATGGCTTAATAATGGCTTCAACTTTTTTCATTAAAAATTCCTCATCCCTTGCAATAACATAAACAAACAGAATAACACTAGCTTACACGGGGTTACGTCAATATTGAAGTGAATGTAGTGCTTTACTCATAAAACACAGTTTCTATAAAATCGCTTTTAGCACATAAAAGTCTAAAAAAAGTACTATGAATATTGCCTCAGATTTTATACTTACATTCTAGTCAGCACTAACTCGCTCGCGGGATGCAAGCGAAAAATAACAAGGATCTGTTATGAACTCCCATCGAAAAGGCTTTAGCCTGATAGAACTTATCACTACGATATCAATTTCAACAATCTTGTTAACAGTTGGAGCTCCTTCCTTGACCGAGCTCAGCGATCAGATAAGAGCTGATACCAATATTAAAACTATCCAGCAGACACTTCAATTTGCGCGAAATACAGCTGTTAGTTATGGTTATAGGGTCACAGTATGCCAGGGCAAGATCACGAACATTTAACGCGCACTTTAACATAACTGATTGACCGCGATCTTCCGTTGTGATCAGATACTGGCTTTTACGCGGAGCCAGTTTATGAACATCGATATTTTTGCAGAGCACTTTTCAGAATTAGAAGACCCAAGGCAAGCATCTAAGGTCGTTTATCCCTTGTTTGACGTGGTGTTTTTAACGCTGTGTGCAGTTATCGCAGGCTGTGAGGGCTGGGAAGATATTGAAGATTT
>NZ_JAKKSJ010000008.1:0-149038 GCF_025653365.1 Shewanella sp. SW32
GAGTCGTCGCGGGAATTGTTGGGATAACGCACCAATGGAGCGTTTCTTTAGAAGTTTGAAATCTGAGTGGATACCCGCCAATGGTTATGGGAATTTTACAGAAGCAGATAAAGAGATCACAAATTACATCACTGGATATTACAGTGAGACCAGACCCCATCAATATAATGGTGGGTTAACGCCAAATGAGTCAGAACGTTTATATTGGAATGACTCTAAAATCGTGGCCAATTTTACTTGACCACTACACAAAGAAAATCCAACCCTCAAAATGGAAGACTTCTTTCATGGGATAATGAAGCGGCCAGATTTCCCAGCAATCTATGGTGAACTCAACTTTCGAAATGTTGTGAGTCTAATGCCTGATGGAGAAAGGCTAATAAGCAAATTTGAAACGGTTGCATTTCGTCATATTGAAGAAATCATGAGCAATGCAAATAAGCAAATCAAAGACACAATCGAATTGCTCAATATGAATAGTCAAACTGCTGGAGGGCTGATTATTATTAACGAGTTAGCTGACTTTTTTGAACCAGATATTTTAGTCGATTATATATGCAAAAGGATAAGTCAAAAAATAGGAACTGAGCTAAGATTTTCACACATTAACTACGTCACACTTATTCAAGGCACTCATAAAGTAAAAAATTCGCACCTAAGTGGCCCAGTTATACCGATCTACGGAATAACTAATGATAACGTTCCACAGAATCAAGTTAGCAAACAAGCAGCAATGGCTTTGAAGCAGCTTTTTGAGCACTATTCTTACTTTAATAATTGTAACCACAAACTCCAAGATTCTGGTGAAGATGAGTTTGAAATTGAGAAATTGAATCAACCAAAATTAGAAATACCCAAGAAAGGTCAAGCATTTATAGTAGACCAATATCAAAAAAATCGGTATATGAAAGATTGGTCAGATAAACAGCTAATTGAGTTCGGCTCTATGGTTATGTCTGCATGCAATGCTACGTTATTAAAAGAAAATCCTTTGGTAGTTGATGAACATAGGAAGATGTATCTTTTTAAAAGCATGATTGAGTTATTTGAAGAAAGCAGATTAAGGCCATTTGACTTAAGAAGGCTCGATATTAACCCCTCAAAATTTTCACCGTTGTAAATTAATAAAAAAGTTGTGGACAATATCGCTTAACAAAAAATAGGACATATATGGTCACCTCGGGTAAAGATAGGACAGGCACAAATCTTTAGGACTAACAGCTAACACCAAGGCAACAGAAGTTCACCATCCCCTGCGAAGTTGCTGAAGAGCGTTGAAGAAAATCGCGTGAGCGAGGCATGGATGCCTCGCTAGCTTTCGGGGTACAGGATGTACCATCGGAAGCGTTAGTGATTTTCGAATAAGCACGAAGCCACTAACTAATGCATGTAACTTCGCTAGGGGCGTCTTGGAGAATCCAAGGAGGATAGGACGAGCAGTCCTCCTTGGTCGGGTGTGGGGTGAAGCCCCACGACTTTAACCGACCTCGGCCGATAGGCCGCAAGACTCATAAACCCACGAAAGATGGGACAGGCACAACTCTTTAGGACTAACAGCTAGCACCAAGGCAACAGAAGTTCACCATCCCCTGCGAAGTTGCCGCGGGGCGTTGGAATAAATTGCGTGAGTCCGGACATGGATGTCCGGCTAGCTTTCGTAGGTACAGGGACGTTGCCTTCGGAAGCGATAGCAATTTATCCATAAGACCAAGGCCAGTAACCAATGCATGTAACTTCGCTAGGGGCGTCTTGGAGCATCCAAGGAGGATAGGACGAGCAGTCCTCCTTGGTCGGGTGTGGGGTGAAGCCCCACGACTTTCTCGGCCGTAAGGCCGCAAAACTGACTAACAACTAACTTGCAACACAAAGATTTTGCTGAATCTTCCAACGACGTTCCATGAGTGGAATCGAAAACCCATAACACACCACCACAATCAAAGGTTGAAGCTGAAAACTCAACTCAGGCCAAAGCATGAAAGCTGCCACACAGGCTAAAGTGCGCACTATCGCATGCACTATGGCCACCTTTTGCGCAGCTAAAATACCGTGGACTAACCACATTAAACCTGTTTGCACCGCAAGGGCGAAAGGCAAAGCCAGATAATTTTCCATAAAAAAGGGAATACTGATGCTAAAGGTTAAAAAACTCATCCCCATCGCAGCGAGAAACACAGTCTCAAACCAATTACGCTCAGCGCTTTTCTTAAACGAGATATTCTCGCCCGTCAGCCGCGAAATACCCATGGCAAGGTAGATAATAGAACCAGTACCGATAAAGACCGCCATCACCAACTGCGAAGGAGGTAATACAAAGCTCAATACAAACAGTAAGCTCCACACAATCATGCCGGATAAGGGCATAGCTAAAGCACGTTGTTGACGGTATTCGATTAATTGTTGGTCCAGTGATTTATGTTGCATGATTAAGCCTCCTTGTTTAGATGACTTAAGTATCTGCGTAAAATGTCCATCACGGCAGTGTGAGTTGTCAGCAATCTAGGATGACAAATGTCATCGATGATAAACTTATTAGGGAAAATGAGCGGGAAAGATGGCACAGACATAACTCTTTCAGTAGTTACAGCCCACACAGTGGCCACAGAAGTTCACCTCCCCTGTGAAGTTGCTGAAGGGCGTTGAAGAAAATAGCGTGAGCGAGGCATGGATGCCGAGCTAGCTTTCGGGGTACAGGATGTACCATCGGAAGCGTTAGCGATTTTCGAATAAGCACGAAGCCACTAATCAATGCATGTAACTTCGCTAGGGGCGTCATGGAGCATCCAAGGAGGATAGGACGAGCAGTCCTCCTTGGTCGGGTGTGGGGTGAAGCCCCACGACTTTGTTGATCCACCTCGGCCGCAAGGCCGCATAAAGAGTTTCATACCATTATCGAATTGAAAAACTATCCGCCGATAGCGCGGCTTTAACCCAGTATGTTATTGTTTTAGCATCATAGATTCGATTTTTGTGCTTTAACCACTAAGGGTTTACTCCAAATGGAAAAAATATTTGAAAGACTCATGTATGCATCGCGCTGGATTATGGCGCCCATCTACTTGGGGCTGAGTCTGGTGTTATTGGGCTTAGGCATTAAATTCTTCCAAGAAATCTTCCATATTCTGCCGATCATTTTTGAGATGACGGAAGTGGATTTAGTGCTGGTGACCCTGTCTTTGATTGATATCACCCTTGTCGGTGGCTTGATTGTGATGGTGATGTTTTCTGGCTATGAGAATTTTGTCTCGCAGCTGGATGTGGGCGAAGACAGTGAGAAGCTAAGTTGGCTGGGTAAATTAGATTCTGGCTCACTGAAAAACAAAGTGGCGGCGTCGATTGTGGCGATTTCGTCTATTCACCTACTGAAAATCTTTATGGATGTGAAGAATATCGATAACGACAAAATCATGTGGTATCTGTTAATACACATCACCTTTGTATTATCAGCCTTTGCCATGGGCTATCTGGATAAAATTACTCGCACTAAGTAATGGGCTAACATAGTTGATGCCAACCTAGCAACGCATCAGTACCAGCATAGAGAATATTAAACAAAAGCCACTGTTTTCAGTGGCTTTTGTTTTTATAGAATACGACTTAATGGCACATTAACTCTTCGCCGACTCAAGCTGATGCACTTTCTCGGTTTGATCCACTATGGTCAACACCGCAGTATCACCAACCACGTTACAGGATGTCAGCACCATATCAATAATCCGATCTAAGGCCGCCACTATGGCAAAGGCTTCAATCGGTAATCCCATTTGATGGATTAACACACCTATCATCACCATGCCGCCACCGGGCACACCGCCCGCACCGACAGATAATAGGAAGACACTAAATAACAGCGAAGGCAATTGCTCAGTGGTAATGGGCATGCCAAAAGCATTGGCAACAAAGAAAATCGCAATAGTGATATAAATCGCCACACCGCCCATGTTCATGGTTGCACCCAGCGGTACACCAAAACCAGCAACAGCACGGTTCACGCCTAACTTGTCCGTTAAAGTACGCATGGTCACAGGAATAGTCGCATTTGAGCTTGCAGTCGAGAGTGAAAACAGCACTTGCTCTTGGGTCTTCTCGCGGAAGGTTTTGGCTGAAATTGGGGTAAATATCCCCACTGCCATAGGATAAACCACAAAAATCCACAGTAGCAACAGCGCGAGGATCAGCACCATATACTCAACCACACTCATAAACACACCGGCATCTAAGGTCGCGCCAAGTTTAAACATCAAGGCAAATACACCATAGGGCGCAAGACTCATCACCACAGAAATCAGTTTCATCATGATTCTATTGGCTGTTTGAAAACCTTGGACAGCACCCGCAACATGCTCCCCAAGGGACTTAATCACACCGCCAAGCAACAAGGCCATAAAGATCACTTGTAGCATATTGCCCGACATAAAAGCCGTCACAGGATTACGTGGGACTATGTCGATCACCAGCGCCATCAGGCTTGGCAATTCAGTTGCTGTAATCGCTACGCCATCCGTACTGCTCATATCTACACCTTTACCGGGTTCGAGTAGCAGTGCCACTAATAATGCCGTCGCGATTGCGACAAAGGTATTGATGATATAAAAACCGAAGGTCTTACCGCCCAAGCGGCCAAAACTTTTGAGATCTTGCAGCTCACAGACACCACAAACGATGCTCACAAACACGAGTGGCACAACCAGCATCATGATCATATTGACGAACATAGTACCAACGCCACCGGCAAGCTCGACTAAATTACCCGAGAAAAAACCGATATCGTTTAAGAAGTATTGCACTATTGTGCCGAAAATAAGGCCGGCAAACAGACCAATAAAGATCCGCGTCGAAAGTGATTTCATCATGCTTGTGATTTCCCCAGAAAGGTCATTTATTTGTTATTCATCTTCCATGATGAGCACAATTGCCAATCCATTTTTGGCTCAGGCGGGGATAGTGAAACATGCTAGCCGTTAATTCAATGAATAAATTTACTTATTTAATTTCAAATTAAGCAAAACACATCACAAAAAACTTATATCCATATGATTTTAAATAAAATAAAAACAACTGAATAATAAACAACCAGTTGACCACTTTATTTTAAAATAAAAATAATAACAGAATTAAAACAAAAAAATCACGATTAACGGGTTTTATTGGGATAACTCTAGATTTAAAAACTGAATAAACACTTTAATCAGCATTTAAAACCACTTATATCGCATTTTACAGAGATATGGGGAAGGATAAAGGTTAACTGTATGCCAGTAGTACTAGCTCAAGCCGATGATGCAGCAGGTGCTGCTGTTTGAGACTAATATGGTGTTGATTTAGCCAAACGGCTAATTTTTGCCAATGCTTTAACTCGGTATTTTGTAAATACTTAACCTGTTTCGCTTGCTTGTCGAAATCATCAGTAGAATTAATTTGTGCTATTGCCAATAACTCAGCAGGTGCTGTCAGCGCAAGTTGTGGCACAAGGCAATGGGTCACGCCCATTAAAGTATGGGCGATTTGTAACCCTGCGGGATCTAAGTCGGTAAAGGCAATGATCGGTAATTTATTTGCCATCGCTTGCAAAAAATGCCGCACGCCAATCGGGGAATGATGACCGCTACCTCGGTAGATAACCATCACATGAGTTAAATCCTGTGGTAAACGCGCTTGATAGATAACATCAAATACATCCAAATTTTCAACCACTAGGATGGCTGCGACATTGAGTTCATGGCAATGCTTTTGTGCTTCATCCAAAGGAATTCGCAGTGATGTGCGAGTTGAAATCCCAGTTGGTGAAGATTCGAAACCTAGATACTTCATCAAAACGTATTCGGCTTCAGGGCGTATCTTAGCGAGCTTTTCATCGTGACTTTTGGCGGACATCGCCATGCGATCGACATTAAAATCAAGCTGCCTTAAATCAAGCCCCATTAACGCCAACACGCTTTGCCTTAGCAGTTCAAAATCTTTGGGCGCAAAACACAGATACTTTTCGGATCCGTCTAACTCACCCACTTCTAACTCGCGGTAAATAGCGCGCCAGTTAGCCGTGAGCTTAACCTTGGGAGAACGCTTAATAAAAGCGTTCTCCAACAGTTGTAATTGTTGTTGGCCTAGGCGAGCCATAATTCCACATCGCGAATGATAAAGTTGCCGCTATAGATGGGATGCGGTTCGCCCAATGGCTCAAGCTCAAAGTAAGCTTTGTGTTCATCGGGCAGACCTTCGTAGCCACCAATCACTTGATAAATCCAGCTTTCAGCGTCCCAAGGCAAAGCCTTATCCGCCAGATATTCCAGCGCCGATTGGCGCAGGCCAGACTCAATTACATCGACGAAATACTCATCCACCGCTTGTTTGAGTGGATTATCCGGCACATCGAAGTCTTCACTTTGGGTGATAGAAACGGATACATCATGCTCACGCACAGCCGCAATTACAGGATGGCGGCTGATGGCCTTGATATGCGCGACTATGCCCATCAACTCCAGCTCTTGGCTGGCGTTGTGCACGTCCACCGATGCAGGGGCGAGCAAGATTTCGGCGCGATTAAATAGACTCGGGATTTCCTTGTGGGACACATGGTCCGCAGGCCGATAATCCGGATGCAAATCAGTGTAGAGCAACCAGCCCTTGAGCAAACGGGTACGCCCACGGATTTGTCTGAAGCGTCCTAAGAGTTCGAGTAAACGCCCCTGCACTACGCTCAGTTCCTGGGCGCAGTCGCTCATGGTTTCCTGCAAAGTCGTCACTAAGAGCTTGCGCAGTTCACGGATATCGCCAGCGATTTCGCCTAGCTCACTAAACTGGAACATCTCTAAGCCATTAAGCAATTCAGACACTTGGCTTTGAGCTAATTCGTTTTCGCGGATCTTAGCGTTGATCGTACCCACATAACCGAACTCGTTATTAATGCGGCCCCAGAGCACACGGATCGAATAACGCAGACTGTCGGCGAAACTATAAACATGCTCGCTTAAATCTGATAAATAGGCCTCGGCGGCGCTGTAGTCTGAGCTATGACGCGCCTCTTTATAATGATCGGCCAAGGTTTTAATCGTGGCTAAGGCCGAACCGACATTAGAGTCGATTTGGCGATTGCGCTCGTCACTTAAGCCTTCTTCGAGTAAGGCACGCACAGAACGCTTAAGCCGCAGCTCCTGATCTGGCTCTGGCCGCCATAAAATCCCTGCCTGTTTAAGCTTTTCGACCACGCTTGGATCGTGCGCATCCTCGTTAAGAGAGCCCGCTAAATAGGTGTCCATAATGATGTCAGCATGGCGACCTAACTGCTTGAGCAGTTTCACACCCGCCTGATGTAAGTTACTGCTCATCATGGCCTCCTTGGTCGCAGCTTTTACCTAGGTTTAACAGTGCCAACATTATATTAGATCCCGCTGGGTCGCCGTTTCTGCCTGCGCTTCTAGGCTTAAACCTTCGGTTTCATCGATAAAACGAATGACTTCATACAGATAATCCAGCTTGCCCGTGGCGATATAGATTTGCTTCTCCGCATTGGGTCGTACTAAATAGCCGAGTTCGACTAAGCGTTTGAAGACTAATTTGATTTGCGCATCGCTGTTAGTGCTAGTTGAGCCAAATAAACGATATTGGCTGAGCTTGGCTAACTGCTCACGGAACGCCGGCGTGTCTTCGATACGGCTTTGCAGCTCGGTTAAACGCACGGGCGCACCTTCGCTCAGCGGCGCATCTTGGCCACTGGCTTCTTGCACTAATACCAACCATTCCACCAGCGGGATCAATGCCTGACAGATATCTTTAAACTGCGATGAAATCACTTTACGTTCGGCATCGCCTAACTGTAAGTAACCGCAGAAGAACACATCACCTTCGGCGGCAGACGCCACGGTACGGTTGATTTGATTGAGATAAGCTTCGACCCGCTCGCGGGTACTGCTATTTTTAAGGGCGCGCCAGCCTTCTTCATTGGTGGTGCGGCAAATAAACTCGCCCTTGAGTAACAGCTCAATCAAAGCGCCAGTGCCAACTAATACGGTTTGGGTTGCATCACTCATTAGATGGCCTCCTTCGACAAACGCTTATTCAACATGTCGGCAATTGCGCTTTTCACGTTAGCCTTAGGTTTTACCAGCTGCAACATCTTGGTTTGTTTTAATTCAAGCATGATTAGATGGCCTCCTTCGACAAACGCTTATTCAACATGTCGGCAATTGGGTTGACCTTAGGCTTCACCACCTGCAACTTCTTAGTTTGTTTGTTGATAATGTAACGGTTGGCGAACAAGTTCAGCACCTCAGACTCAGGGTTCGGGAAGGCACCCAGCACACAAATATTGTTGTTTTCGCAGGCGTCGAAAATCTTCTTCACGTTGGTATGGTGCAAAGTGCCCAACTCATCAATTGGCCAGTGAATAGTCACATTGGCGCGTCCACGCAGCAAGCGCGTGAATGCCAACAAGAACTTACACAAAATCAGATACGCCATACCGTGGCTTGAGGATTCGTTAAGTTGTCTATCGGTGCGGATGATTAAGTCGCTGTTACCTTCTTTGAGGCGCAGCTCGATTTCCAGCAACTTAGAGATCCCCCCCGTTAATGCGGCGCGGCCGATAATGTCTAAGGCGCGGCGCATACTGTTGGTGTAATCCTCATCGGGCAAGCCATTAAAGCCATCGGCTTTCCAATGCTTAAAGGCTTTGACGAACTGCTCAAGCTCAGGCCAGAACTCTAACTCACTGATGCGCGAACGAATACGTACCGCCGATTCAGACACGCCATCGAGGAATAACTCTTCGCCCACTTCGCGGGTAATACGCGCACTTTGGGAGGCAATGCGGCGGTCGATATCGGCTAACACATCGTAGAAGGCGGTTAAGTCGACACCAAAAATCCGTCCTTGCTCACGCAGCGCTGTAATCGATTGCGGCACTATTACATTCAGCAATTGCTCAAGCTGAGGCACTAACTTGCGGTAATCCAGCAGACGAATACCTTTGTCATTGATAAAGCTCGATTCCTCACGGGCACGCTCCCAGGTTTCGGCAAGGCCCGAACCTGACTTGCTGGCGATCACTGAGTCGAAATGCTCTACATATTGCTTCACCGAACCCATCAGGTAATCGCGTTTTAGCAGCAAATCCTCACCTTGGCGCAGACGCTCGCCTAGGCTGCCTTGCGCTTCTTCGTTATTGGTCGGTAACTTAAGCTCGGCGAGTTTACGCATTACGGCACGTAACTTAGTTAAGTTTTCAGAAGCTTCAACCTGCGCCGCATCGGACGCTTTACGCTCGGTTTCAAGTTGTTGACGGCGAGTCTTAACATCCTGAGTTTTCGCCTTAAGCTGTTGATCGATTTCCGATACCGCGCGCTTCACATCGCTAAGCTGAGTTTGCAGTTTAGGTTTGCGCGCAAGCCAAGTGTGCTGATACCAATCGTCGAAGCGCAGTACGTCGCTGCGACGCTGCTCGGCGCGGCTAATTTTAGTTTCTAAATCACGAATTTGTTGCTTGAGTTTGAGGATATTATCCTCATCCACACCGCGGGATTTAAGCTCGTTTTTGTACCAAGTCTCACAGGCTTTCTGCTCGATTTTGGCACTTTCGCGGCGTCCTTCAATGGTCGCTTTAATTTGGCCGAGTTGATTGTCGAGCGCGCCGATAACTTCCTGCCAATAGGCATTCTTTTCCATGCGCGCTTCTAGCGCTTGCTCTTTTTGATCTTCGAGCCAGAGTTCGTGCTGATGTTTAAGTTGTTTTAGCTCACCATCGAGTTGAGTCAGTCTTTGTCCCGCATGGGCTTTGCGCTCGCTCAATGCTTTGTTAATTTTCTCTTGCTCGCTGCGCTTTTCATCAAATAGGCGACGCAGATCGTCACGGCTATTTTTGTACGCCGTGCGGGCAAAAGTCAGTTCACGGCTGAGATTATCCAACTCGCCATTAATGGCCACCAGCTGAGATTCGGCCTCGGCTTGCATTTCTTGGGCACTAGTGTGGGCTTCTTCGGCTTTGCTTAACCGAATACGCAGCTCCTGTTCGGAGGCGGCATATTCAGGCACATCGATCGCTTTAAGATCTAAATGCACGCCAAAGAAAGCTTCGCTCGATTCAGTCACTAAGCTTGGATGTAAATCAGTGCGATGCAGTAGTTCAGGTGCGATCACTTTCCCTAAACTTTGCTCCCAACCTTGGGATTCTTTACGCAGAAACTCCAATAGGGTGTGGGATTGCGGGAACAGCATGTGGTGCAGTTCATCCAGCGCAGTTTGACGCTCATTCACCCTTAAGGTGGCAATACGCAAGGCTTCGTTGGCTTGGTCACGTTTGGCTCTGAGCTTGCGTTCATCGCTGCTTAAGCGTTCAACCTTGGCATTGCAGCTTTCTTGTTCTTCGTCGGCGCGGTGAATACGTTCGTCGAAAATCGCGAGACTCAGCTTTTCTTCTTCGGTGTAAGTCACGCCATCAACACGCAATTTAAGCTCGGCGGCAGTGAGTTTGAATTGGTATTCCTGCTCGCTAAAGCTAGCCTTGCCCGCATCCATTTGGTTGCGCCATTGCAGCTCTAGGGCGTCAATATCGGTGCGCGCCACTTCACGTTGTTTATCGCGGGCTTCACGCTGCTTGTCTTGGTCGGCATGCAAACCTTCAAGCTCGCGGTTTAACTGCTCGCCAATCTTACTGCGACGGGCATTGTACGCCGCCTCAATGTCTTGGTGCTTCTCGGTTTGCAGCTTATGGCGTTCACTTAGGTTTTCAACATCGGTGCGCCAGTTCGGCAGCATCTCAAGATCGGCCTTGGCTTGCTCTATGTTCGCATCTAAAAAGGCAGCATGCTGATCTTCAATGGCATCGAGCTCATACTCGCACTTTGCCACATCGCCCTTAGCTGCCGATAAATCGAGATTGAGCTCATCGCGCTGCTCTTTCCATTCATCATCAAGCAATCTGAGTTTTAAATTCAGCTCTTTAGATAAGGTTTGCTGAATATCTTGGCGATCGGCTTCTAAGGTTTCATCGTTGCGATAACCGCGAGACAGACTCGATAAACGCAGTTCGGCGCTGAGCAGTTGGTTAAATTCTTGCTCGAGTTTTTCAAACTCAGGGCGAATGACTTCAAAGCCTTGGATAAGTTGGCTTTCACGGATCCACGCCTCAACGCGCTGCGGATTCAAACGTGAGCTGGGCGGATTAACCCCATCTTCCTCTAAAATGGCGGCGATCATGGATTTGACCGTCTCCATCTTGCCTTCTTTGGAGTGCACCGCTTTAGCGAGTTTTTCGATGTGGCGCAGGGAATGCTCCCCCTCACACAGGGCAAATTGGCGTGCATAACCGCGTAGTTCACTACGGTTACTGCCCGTGCTTAATAGGGTGCGATCGTTTTGAATAATGGCGCGATATTCACGGGTATTAAGCAAATTAGTGGTCGCGATGCCGGCACGTTTTAAATCACGGCCTAATTCCGCCATGGTGTGGCACAGAATAGTGTCGCCATTTTGCGATTTAATATAATCGCTTAGCTCAAAACCTTTGGCGATAAAACGATAGTTAACGCCCTTACCATCGCCCGCCGAGGCCAACACGGCTTGATACAGTAAGCCATCGGCCTTTTGATATTCGTAAATGATGTAGCTTGAATCGTGTGGCAAATACCAACGCTCGAAACTGTCGCGGGTCGAAGGCACCACGCGGCTTGGGTATTCACCATAAAAAACAGGGACTAGACGTTGTAATGTCGTTTTACCCGAGGCGTTAGTACCACAAATGTTGGTATGACCATTGAGGGCGAGTTCCACCACGCCCGGAAGGTGCGTATCAATCAGCACAATACGAATCAAGCTTGCCATTTCATTCCTTATGCAAACAGGAGAGTCTTATCTAAGCTGCAGAAGCTTCTACACAAATAAGAGAAAACAATCCAAGAGGGCCACTGACATTAAAATCGTCACTGTAAATAAACACTTTAAAAAAGTGACTAAAAAGTGATGTTAAAAATCGTGGCCTAAAAATAGTGCCCCTAAAATAAGGCAATCACAGTGTATTGGCAATTAAGCGGCGATGCACTAATGCCTTGGCTCACATCTCAGCCCATTGCTCAGCAAAAACATAACCCTATAGCTAGGCTCAAATCAAACGGCCAATGATACGACAACTTAGCCAAAATAGGCGGCTAACAAAGCGGCAATTAGCGCGATAAAAGGTAAATTCCAGCGGATTTATTCGAGACGCAGGCGTTCGGCAATCCGACTGTAGATCAGCATCATTTCCGCCAGCGATCCCACTTGCATGCCTTTCATCAAATTGGCGCGGTGGATCTCAACCGTGCGCATGGCAATACAGAGACTATCGGCGATCTCTTGGTTCTTCAGGCCTTGGGCAATCAGGTTGAGTATTTCCCGCTCCCTTGGCGTGAGCGCTTGATAAGTCTCAAGATACTGATTGTCTTGATGATGCGCCTTGGTATGTTCCAGCGCTTTGACGACCGCCTCGGCTAACTTAGCGCCATCGGCGGGCTTTTGGAAAAAATCCACCGCACCGAGTTTAAGCGCATCTACCGCCATTGGCACATCGCCATGGCCGGTGAGATAAATCACCGCTAGCGGACTATTTTTTACCACTAATTCAAGATGCAACTGCTGACCACTCAAACCCGGCATACGCACATCGACCAGCGCACAACCCGGCAGGGTTAAGTCTACGGCGGAAAAAAAGGCTTCGGCGCTATCAAAGTCGGTGATCTTAAGGCCATAACTTTCAAGCATAAAACGCAAAGAACGACGCACTGAGTCATCGTCATCGATTAAATACACTGGTAGTTCAAGACTCATTATTGTGCTCCATTAGGTTCAGGTTTACGCGGTATTGCCACCTGCGCTTGGCAACCGCCACCCATAGCGCTTTCTAGGCTAAACGTACCACCATGGCTCTCGGCAATATCACGGCAAATCACTAAGCCTAAACCTAACCCCTCTGATTTAGTGGAATAAAATGCTTGCATCAGCAGACTGGTCTCTTCGGTTAACCCTGTGCCATTATCTGTGACTGTCAGCAAGAGCGTACATTCTTGATAGCGAAGATCGATATCGATCGTAGGTGTGTATGGCTTTTGCGTGATGCTCTGTTCGGTGCCACTGGATTCAAGCTCTAACCGCTGAACGCAGGCGTCAAAGGCATTTTTCAGCAAGTTAAGCAACAACTGCTGCATGCCAACTTCATCGAGGGACTGTAAATAGGGTTCACCATTCACATTGACGGCAAGATTGATTTGATGTTGTTCAAACTCATAGGCAAGCAGTGGCACAGTATCATTGACCAACTCATGCAGATACAAAGGCTGTTTCGACACAGGTCGCTTCTTCAATAAATTACGTAAGCGACTGATAATATTGTCGGCGCGCGTGACTTCCTGCTGGATCAGCGCCAATACAGATTGCAACTCCTCAGGGCTCGTCCCCCGCTGTAATCGCACTTCGGCGCCATGACAATAATGGCCAATCGCCGCCAAAGGTTGATTCAGTTCATGGGAGAGACTCGCGCCAAGCTCGCCCGCGATAGCAATACGCTGGGCATGTTCCAGTAACGCACGGTTTTCATTGAGTTGGCGCTGAGTGTTAATCAACTCACGGCCGCGGCGGCTAAAGCGGTATTCAAGCCAAAAATGATACACATTGAGTAAAACCAAAATCCCTAACACAAGCCAAGCCCATTGTTGATGTAACTTGATCCACTGCCACGCCCTTTGCCACCATGGTGCCTGCAAAGGATGCATATCGAGATCTTTAAGCAGTTGATCGATCGCAAGCTGACTCACGGCCGTGGTCCAGCCCGCCGAATCAGCAGACTTAGCGGCGAGATGATCTTCAGGCAGCGCCAGCAAAGCTTGAGTCACACTTTTAGCCAGAGACTGGGAGGCGCGATTGGTCTTTGCCATAGACCAGTTGGGATAAAGGTGGGTCGAGACTTGGCAATTAAATCCCGCAGGCGCTTGATTATCGAGTACTCGATAATGGGCGATATTAATAAGACCTTCCGTTTGCATCTGCTCAAGCTGACACACGGGCACCACAGCCGCATCCAGTCGATTGTCTTTCGCCGCATAATTACCACTTTTTTGATCATCTAACTGATACAACAGATTATCTAGCGGGAACCCCAGCGGAATAATCTCACCCACAAAGCGAGGCAAATCTATGCCCTTTAGCTGCGCTTCGTACACTAAGGTCAAGTAACCGCCGAAGGCATTTTTCGACACTATCCCGAGTCGACGTCCCTTGAGATCAGTTAAAGTCTGATAGGGTGAATCGGCGCGCACCACCAGCGCCGAACCCACTTGCATCGCCGCGCCATTATTTAACGGACTGCGCAGGGTCGCCAACCAAGTAAGGGAATATTGCCGCGCCAGCAACACGAATTGCCCTGGGTTAGTGATCACAAAATCGAGCCCTTGGGTTTCAACGCCCTTAGCGAGCTCATCGAGGGAGAGAGGATGTAACCTAAAGTAACTGTTGGGAATTTGGGTTTCGAGCCAACCCATTAACGGCTGCCAGCGGTTAATCGTCGCCTTATAACCGCGGATGGCTAACACGCCCACATCGACCACTTGATAACCGGTCTCTTCGTTAGCGACTGGCGCAACAACCTCAGCCTCCATTACATCCGAAGGCGCGCTTTGATTCTGCGGCTCGGCGGCAAACACGTTTGCCGAAGCGAGCAAGCACGCTAACGCCACGGCTAGTGCCATCCTGAAAATCATTCGTGTTGTCACCTTAGTTGCAATTTGCCCCTGAATCGATAACGGCCGCTTGAGCGACATCCCTGAGCTAAACACTGTTTTCATCATCCTCAATAACGTGAAGTGCAATCCTTTATCCCCAATCACTCAAATTCAACTCAAGCTCAAATTCAGTTAAAAGCAGATCCAATTCAAATTGGAAGCAGGCCAAACTCAAGTAACAAAAAATAAAACCCTAGCATTTTGAAGGCTATTCTAACGGATATTTGTTGCGCTAGATCAAGTCCACACCCGATATGTGGAAAACCACTATAGTTATGCCGCCTCCCCTTTTACAGAATGCCTGTAAACCTCGCCATAAACCTTAACTCTAGGTCTATGAGCCAGTTTATTCGCCATCTGCAAGTAGTGAAGGAAATCTGTATGGACAAGAGTAAACGTCAGTTTCTCGGCAAAATGGCCAGCGTCAGTGTTGGCGCCGCACTCATCCCTGTCGTGCAAGTGTATGCACAGGATGATAAGCGCAGCCCTCAAATGCACAGTGCCAGCGAAGGCCAAGTGGGTAAACGTTACGGTATGGTAATTGACTTGCGCCGCTGTGTGGGCTGCCAAGCCTGTACCGTCGCTTGCACTATCGAGAATCAACCGCCCCTCGGGCAATTTCGCACCACAGTGCAGCAGTATGAAGTCTCGCAGCAGGAAGATACCACTCCGCCTGCGTTTTTAATGCTGCCAAGACTTTGTAATCACTGTGAAAACCCGCCCTGCATCCCAGTTTGTCCTACGGGCGCGACCTTCCAGCGCAAGGACGGCATAGTGGTCGTCAACAATGAATGGTGTGTTGGTTGTGGCTATTGCGTGCAAGCCTGCCCCTATGATGCGCGCTTTATCAACCACGACACCAATACCGCCGACAAATGTACCTTCTGCGCCCACAGGTTAGATGCAGGATTACTGCCTGCCTGTGTCGAAACATGCGTAGGAGAAGCCCGTGTGATTGGCGATCTGAATAATCCCAACAGCCAGATAAGCCAACTGCTTGCCGCCAACAAAACCGACATCAAGGTGCTCAAACCGACGGCCAACACTGCGCCACGGGTGTTCTACATCGGCATGAGCAGCGCTTTTGAGGACAAGATTAGCGGCCAAGCCCCCGTTAGAACCTTACTTACCGATACTGGCGAGGAGATCCACCATGGTCATTAAAGAAATCTTTACCCCAGATATCGCCATTACTTGGCTACCTTGGGCAGTGCAATACTTTTTTATGATGGGGCTCGCCTACGCCAGCGTATGGGTAGCGACAATACATTTGTTTAGCCAACCCAAACCCGATGACAGATTGCTGAAGCTCTGCGCCTGTTTAATGTTAACCGCAGGCATAGTCGCTCCTATCGCCTTACTCGCCGATTTACACCAACCGCTGCGGGCTTGGCATTTTTATGCGCAAGTTCGCCCTGATTCTTGGATGTGGTATGGCGCCTTTTTACTGCCCGTATTCTCGGGCACCAGCGCAGTATTTGCTTGGCTGCTACTGCGTCAATATCTGCCTAAGCACACCACGAATCAAGACTCAGATTGGGTGAATAAAATAGGCCAATTACTGAGATTCGGTGATTGGAACAGTGACAAATTCATCAAGCCGATCGCACTGATTACGGCCCTGAGTGCCTGCAGTATCGCCCTCTACACTGGCATGGAAACCATGGCCATTAAGGCGCGGCCACTGTGGCATACCTATTGGCTGCCACCTTTGATGGCAATGAGTGCCCTGCTCGCCGCCTGCGGCACTTTGGTGGTACTGAATCGACTATTAAAGGGCTACCAACAGCGCACCCAAGACAGCCTATTACTCTGGGTAAGAGCGAGTTTTGGTCTATTCGCCCTATGCCTTATCGGCTGGGCGTTATTCGATAAGGGCTCGGCCCCCGAAGCCGCATTATTGCTTGAAACCAGCCCAAGCTGGCAACTTGCTGCAATTTGGGTACTGGTCACACTCGCCGTGCTAGCACTGATGCTCGCCATTCGTCACTTACCCAATATGGCAATGCTAATCGTCAGCCTCACGGCCATTCACCTTGCGTGGGGATTTCGCTGGATAGTGTTAATTCAAGCGCAAACCGATCCTAAATACGGCGCGGGGACTTATCTCTATCAACTGCCTTGGGGACCTGAAGGGCTATTAGGCATAGCTGGTACCTTCGGCCTCTGGTTAGCATTAATGGCGCTGGTCTCCGAACTTATTCGCCACACGCCTGCAGCAAAACTTGCTCGCTGAGTACCCAATTAGTTTACAGAATTAAGGAGTCCATCATGGATAAGAGTAAACGTCGTTTTATCAAAGGGGCCGCTGTAACGGGTGGTGTGGGATTATTTGCTGCGGGTTATAGCCATACATTAGCGCAAATAGGTAAAGGTGTCGTCAATGGTACTTCAGGAAAACCAACCCAAGATCCGCTGCATGGCAATTCCTTAGCACCTGAATACAAAGTCGATTTACAGTCAGGCCAGTTAATCAACAATGACGATCAACGCATCGCCAATACTATGTGCTTAGGTTGCTGGACCAAATGCGGCGTGCGCGCTCGTATCGATCAAAAAACCGATAAGATCATCCGTATCAGCGGCAATCCCTATCACCCACTGTCATCGCGGGAACATATCGATTTCGATACGCCGATAAAAACCGCCTTTGTCGGGCTTAGCGCCTTTCAAGAACAAGGTCTACAGGGGCGTTCCACCGCCTGCGCCCGCGGTAATGCCATGTTAGAACAATTAGATAGCCCACACCGCGTCACCCAATGCCTTAAACGCGTGGGTAAGCGCGGCAGCGGCCAATGGCAGAGCATTAGCTTTGAGCAATTGCTGAATGAAGTCGTCGAAGGTGGTAATTTATTTGGTGAGGGGCAAGTCGAAGGCTTAAGAGCGATTCGTAATATCGCCACGCCGCTCGACGCCAATAATCCAGAATACGGCCCTAAAGCTAATCAGTTACTGGTCTCAAACGCATCAGATGAAGGCCGCGATGCCATTATCAAACGCTTCACCTTCAACAGCTTTGGCACGCGCAACTTTGCCAACCACGGCGCTTACTGTGGATTTACCTACCGTGCTGGAGCGGGCGCTTTATTGGATGATTTGAAAAAATACGCCCACTTAAAACCCGATTGGGACCATAGTGAATTTTTACTCTTTATCGGCACGTCGCCGCAGCAATCGGGCAATCCCTTTAAACGCCAAGCAAGACAATTGGCTAACGCGCGTGTGAATAACACCAATTTCAGTTATGTGGTGGTGTCGCCCATGCTACCCAATACCTCGAATCAACCTTGCGCGGGTAACAATACTTGGCTGCCGATCCGCCCCGCCACCGACTCGGCCCTCGCCATGGGCATGTTGCGCTGGATTATTGATAACCAGCGCTATGCCGCCGATTTTTTGAGTGCGCCCAATGTCGATGCCGCAAAAGCATCAGGTTACCGTGGCTTCAGTAACGCAGGATTCTTGATCGTCAGCGAACCTACCCATCCAAGATATGGCCAATATCTCTTTGCCAGCGATCTTGGCTTACCTTTCGACGGCAAAGCCTACGGCGAGCAAGACTCGCAGTTGGTTGTCGATGCCGCGAGTGACAAGATAGTTTTGGCGAGCCAAAGTCAGAAAGCCAAGCTCGACGTTAACCAAAACGTCGACACACCTAAGGGAATGATTGCGGTTAAATCTAGTTTCCAACTGTTAAGTGAAGCGGCGCAGAGCTTCGAGATCGCACACTATGCCAAGGAGTGCGATATCAGCGAGGCGCAAATTATCGCCCTCGCGGATAAATTTACCAGCCATGGCACTAAGGCTGCGGTGATCTCCCACGGCGGCACAATGAGCGCTAATGGTTTTTATAGCGCGTGGGCAATCATGATGCTCAACGCCATGATAGGTAACATCAATTTAAAAGGTGGCGCATTAGCTTCCGGCGGTTCCTTTCCCGCCTTTGGTAAAGGCCCAAAGTATAATCTGCAGGAGTTTGACGGCATGGTCGAGCCTAATGGCGTATTCCTATCGCGATCTAAATTCCCCTACGAGAAAACCTCAGAGTATCGCCGTAAAGTCGAAGCGGGCGAATCGCCTTATCCTGCAAAGGAGCCTTGGTTTCCGATTTCATCACCCTTGCTTGGCGAACATTTAACGGCGGCGGTGCACGGTTATCCCTATCGACTCAAAGCATGGATTAACCACATGGGCAATCCGATTTATGGTCAAGCGGGCCTAGGTGAAGCCATTGGTGAACAACTGAAAGATCCCAAAGTGCTACCACTGTTTATCAGTATCGACAGCTTTATTAACGAAACCTCGGCGCTATCGGATTATATCGTGCCCGACACATTAACGTATGAGTCATGGGGTTGGAGCCCTTCGTGGCATGGGACTCTGACAAAAGAAACAACAGGTCGCTGGCCGATTGTCGAACCAAGGGTCACAAAAATGGCCAGTGGCGATGTGGTGTGCATGGAGTCTTTCTTGAGCCAAGTGGCGATAAAACTGCAACTACCTGGCTTTGGCGAAAATGCCGTTAAAGCCGCCGATGGCAGCTTACATCCGTTAACGCGCGCAGCGGATTACTCACTTTACGGCGCCGCTAACGTGGCCTATTTGGGCAAAGCCGTCGCCGATATCAACGCTGAGGACATGTATCTTAGCGGTGTGAGTCGTATTCAAAGTGAGCTCAACGCCAGACTCAAGCCAGATGAAGTCAAAAAAGTCAGCTACTTATTTGCCCGCGGCGGCCGCTTTGAAAATATGAGCGGTGCACGGGACGAAGTGGGTAATCCAACCAAGGTTTGGCCAAAACCTATGATGCTGTGGAATCCCGAAGTGGGCAGTCGCCGTAACAGTCTCACTGGGGAATTTATGAGTGGCTGCCCACGCTTATATCAACCCGCATTAGCCAATGGCACACCGCTCGATAAGGCGTTTAATAAATCACAATGGCCTTTGCTGATCAGTAGTTACAAATCCCACACCATGAGCTCTATGAGTATTGGCTCGGATCGTTTGCGCCAAGTGCACCCTAATAATCCGGTGCGGCTAAACGAGAAGACCGCCAGTCGACTTGGGATCAGCACAGGTGACACGGTCAAGATCAGCACGCCCAACGGTAGCGTGATTGCCTTAGTAGAATGTGTTGCCGGAGTGCACCCTGACTGCATCGCTATCGAACACGGTTATGGTCATAAGGAACTCGGCGCGCGGGACGTAGTGATCGACAACCTTAAAATCGCCGCCAATCCGCTGATCCGAGTAGGCATCAATATGAACGACTTGAATCTGTTTGATCCGAGTCGCCACGGCCGCTACCCGCTGGTGGATTGGGCAAGTGGCGCTTCGGCCAGACAAGGGCTGCCAGCTAAGATTGAAAAACTAAGCTAACCGCCGAGCATAGATGACACTTAAGAAGCTGCCCTTTGGCAGCTTTTTCTTTGGCGTCAATTCAATCTGATTAAGCCTAATCGCCTCATTAATGCTTTCTAGCTATGCCTATTCGCGAATAAACCGAGGAATAGTGATCTTTTTTACTCAATTTAGGTATATAGATCCCGATCACGCGTTTCATAGAAATAAACCACATATTAAAATCACAGCTATATTTATCAGTATATCTAGCTCGAAATATCGAGCTTTCAATAAAGAACTGCAGTTTTTGAGTCAGTTAGACTCATCAGGAGTATCTCAGTGTTCAACTCTTCATTACGTAAAAGCCTTGAAGTGAGCGAAAGCAAACGCCAAGAGGCAGAGTCGATCATCGACTCGATTAAACACAGTATTGCCACAGTAGAATTTACGCCTGATGGAATAATTCTCGATGCTAATGCGTTGTTTTTAAAAACGGTAGGTTATTCACTTAATGAAGTCGTAGGCCAACATCACAAGCTGTTTTGCTCGGCGGCTTATGGTAATTCTGCTACCTACCAGCAATTTTGGAGCAGTCTAAAAGCAGGTCATCCACAGGAAGGCAATTTTGCACGAGTGAATAAAAATGGCCAAGAGATCTGGCTTAGAGCCACTTACTTCCCCATAAAACAGGCAGGTAAAGTCGTTAAAATAATGAAAACAGCCTCTGATATCACCCAAGATAAGCACCAACTTGACGACCAAGCGGCCATTTTTAATGCCTTGAATCGCTCGCAAGCCATTATTGAATTCACTACCGATGGCACGATTTTGAAAGCCAATACTAACTTCTTAAAGACAATGGGCTTTAGCAAAGAGCAGATTATTGGTAAACACCATCGTATTTTCTGTTTTGATGAGTTTTATCGACAAAATCCACACTTTTGGGACGATCTAAAGCAAGGTCGATATAGCAGCGGTCTCTTTGAACGTAAAAATGCTTATGGCGATTCGATTTGGTTAGAAGCGGCATACAATCCTATTATGGATGAGCAAGGTAAAGTGGTTAAAGTAATTAAATTTGCGAGCGATATCAGCAAGCGGATCGAGCAAAGCCACGCTGTACGTGAAGCCGCCAATATTGCACTGACCACGTCACAACGTACCGTCGAGCAAGCAGAACAAGGCGTACATTTACTCAATGCGACGGTAAATACCTCTAATGCTATTGCCGAGCAAACCCATAAAGCGACCTTGGCGATAACTCAACTCAATGAACAATCTCAAAGTATTCAAGCCATAGTCGCAACCATTAGTTCGATTGCCGATCAAACTAATTTACTGGCATTAAATGCCGCAATTGAGGCCGCACGAGCGGGGGAACAAGGCCGAGGTTTTGCCGTTGTCGCCGATGAAGTAAGGCAGCTTGCTTCCAGAACCAGTAAATCAACCAGTGAGATTGCCGCCGTCGTCACTAAAAATACACAACTCACCACAAGTGCAACTAGCATGATGAACGAAGTTGAAGGTATTGCACTGGAAGGAAAACAACAGTTAGCGGAGGTAACATTAGTAATGGGAGAAATACGTAGCGGCGCGGAAAACGTCTCAGCAATCGTGTCGCAGCTATCAGTCAATAACAATTAATTGCTAACATTTAATCGCGCTATCAAGGATTGCATGGCGCTTTATCTAAAAGACAAAACGCCAACCTATTGCTTTTACGTCAATCAATAATCAGTTTTACGACCTTCATAGGTGGCGCGCATTTGCTGTACTAATGGCTCGTCGTAAGCACGTAATCCACTCATCACTAAGGTTTTGATACCTGTGCCAACTAAAGTGTCGCCACTGTGTAATTCAAAGTGCAATGTCACATCGCCACGTTTACCGTCGATTTTTAAATCTTGGCCAACGAGTGATAAGGTCACTTGCACAAAATCGAGAGTAGTTAAGTCAAACGACATACTTTCGTAAATCACTAAAGGCCGTTCTGGGTTGATCATCACTTGATGTTGTTTCATCAAAGGGATCAGAATATCGATAAAATTATGCCCAGAGAAAGCAACATATTGACGAATAAAGGATTCGGTCTGCGCATCGCAACAACTCACATCGCCATGACGGCTGACATTAAGATAGGTTTTTTCACGACTATCGCGAATCGAAAAACTCTCGCTCACTTGTTCAGGGAATTGCAGTTCGACGCTATCACCCACCATACCCGCAAAGCTAAACTTCATGCTCTGGCTCAAACCATATTGAGTCAATACTAGGGCAAACAGTAAATCTCCCGGTACGCAAAAGCGTTTTGCCCCCACATCGTGGATAGGATTAAAGTCCTGCGCAATTTTCTTCGCGAAGTCACTGGCTTGTTGTGCTGAAACGGAAATAGCTTGATTTTGCTTAGAAAAATAAGGCGCTAGAAACATACAAACTCTATTTGTAATAACTCAATACAGGGATGGATAACAAAATTATCACGAGTCTACCTTAAAATAGGTATTTAACTCACCCGATGACTTGACCCACGTAAGGCGTACAAAGTAACACCCTGCCCACATTTGTAAAGCCAAACAAATAACAGGGGTATCAGGATCTGTTGACGTTTCAGGTTTATTCTGCAGATATTAGGCGGGATTTTATGCAAGATAGAGCCTGTATGGCGAGATGACGCGACATATAACAGCCGATAATGCCGCAGAAATGTTAGCTAAATAAGGCCGTTTTCATCACTCGTGACTCATTTAAAATAACTCAACATCATTTATCGTTTGGCGAGCAATACCTTGTCAGAACAAATAACATCTAAAACGTAAGTATTGCCTAGCCACCGATAAGCCAAGGAATAAATCGTTAGACCTTTTTAAATTCACGCTTTAACTGAAAACCATCGTCAGTGGCTAACTGCTCTAGCACTTCGATACGCTGACGAAGGATGGCTAACTCGGTCTGAAAAGCTTGGTTTTCTGCCACTTGCTCACGAGTCGACACACCTTGTTTGTTGCGAATTTTCATTATAGCGACCACATATCCGCCAACAATTGCGAGTATTGGGATAAGTAAAGCGAGGGCACCAGTGTTCATAGTCATTTCCTTTATCTATTGGCGTTATCGTTATCAAGCTCAACATTTAGGTCTGCTTATGACGCTTAATCAATGTCAAAGTCAGAACATGGAAATAAGTATGCGCAAGACAACCGCAATCAACCAGTGACAAAAGTCATGAGATTTAGCGAAAAAGTGTCATTCTTTATCAAAACTATCCACAACAATAGCGCCCATAGAGGCTGGCATAGTGATCACTATGATCCGTTTTATAGAGGTTAGTGGGTCCTCAAAAAAGGGCACTTTATCGAGGCAAAGCAGCACGAGGAAAACCACAAGGGCAGTGAGCAAATACGCCACCACGATACGAAAAATAAACACAGGAACGCGGGAAGCAATATTCTGTTGGAACACGCTGTGATAGGTGAATACCCCAAGAAAGAGCAGCGATAAACTAAAAAGCATACCGATATTCAATAAAGGTAAAGTCTCACCGAGATGCCACGCTTCCTCAGAAAATGCAACGGGAACCGCAAGGGCAAAAGCCCCTACGCAAACTTGGCTCGCATCTTCGGTGTTAAAACTAAATTTCATGCTGATCGCTCCCTAATCTTCCAATCTATTTGATTAGTCGAAAATAACGTTCGGTGAAGATGCGCTTATTACTGGGGTATTAAGTGCGATACAACACTTTAACCACATGCCAGCCAAACTTAGTTTTCACTATATGTGGCACCAGTAATTCACCTGAAAATGCAACCTTATCGAACTGTGGCACCATTTGGCCTTTTTTGAACTCGCCTAAATCGCCACCTTTTTTGGCCGAAGGGCAAGAGGAAAAACGCTTAGCGAGCACAGCAAAATTAGCACCATTATTCAGCTGCTTAACAATATCCTCAGCCTGTTCTTTGTGTTTCACTAAAATATGCACAGCGGCAGCGGTTTTAAACATGTCATTTCTCACTTTGGATTAACGTCCCGTGCAAAGGGAAGATTAGCGCCCCGAGTTTGCCCTCGATCACACCACTTCCATCGGCACAGGTTCTACTGACTAAAAGGTTTAATATCCAACGCATAAGTGCGTTATTGGCCCATTATCGACCCTATTAACCTAGAAAATTTTCTGCCACCACTGCAAAGGGTCGCCGCAGTTATTCACTGGACGATAGGTCGCAGCTAATGCCGGAAGCGCATCGACATTGCTGCAAGTGGATTCCTTAGCCACACCTGTATCTCGGTCAAAAAAGCCCTTCACTACGCCGCTTACAGGGATTGAGCGCAGACTAATAGGTGGACGTTCCTTTAAGAAGGCAAGATACACGGCCATGGCGCCACTGCTACCATACAAACTGGTTTTGCCGTTATCGTCACGACCAACCCAAATGGCGGCGACGTTACGCTCATCAAAGCCCGCAAACCAAGAGTCGCGGCTGTCGTTACTGGTGCCAGTCTTACCCGCAAGTCCAACGCCAGGGAAAGCATTACCTAAACGCGTCGCCGTTCCCGTATTCACCACTTGCTGCATAGCAAATTGAATTAAGAAATCTGTCTCAGGTGCTATAGCTTGCTCTTTAGGCAATCGCGTCACTGGCAATGGGTTCTTATCAGAATCTAGCACAGCGGTCACTGTGGTTAACTTACGGTAAACACCGCTATCAGCTAAGGTTTGGTACACTTGCGCTACCATTAATGGCGAGCCATTGACGGCGCCGAGTAACATGGAGGGATACTCGTTTAACGGCTCCTGCCAACCCGATTTAGCCAATGTTGTGGCGACCGCATCCACACCCACAGCAATTCCAAGATTTACCGTCGGTACGTTCATCGACTTTTTCAATGCCGTTAACAAAGGCACCTGACCACTGAACTTCTTATCAAAGTTTTGTGGTGACCATGTCTTACCTTGCTCGCTTTTTAAGGTAATAGGTTGATCTTTAAGAGGGGTCGCTAAGGTAAATTGGCTATTAGGTGCCAAAGCCGTAGCATACACAAAAGGCTTAATTAACGAGCCAATAGGACGACGAATTTCAACCGCGCGGTTAAAGCCATCAAATCCCGGGGTTTTATCGCCGACCATAGCCGCAATACCGCCCGTGTATTTGTCGGTCACGACCATACCAATCTGCAATGATTTATTGCTCTTATCTAAGCTTTTGAGGGTTTGAGTCACCGCAATTTCGGCTGCTTCTTGGGCCATAGGATCGAGCGTGGTATAGATTTTCACCCCAGATTGCTTCAATAGCGCATCGCCATAACGCTCGTTCACTTCCTGTTTTACCAAGGCGAAGAAGGAAGGCAATTTTTGATGTGCTGGTTTATTGAGATTACGGATCCCTAAGGGTGACTCTACCGCCACCTTGTACTCAGCCGTGGTTAAATCCCCCGCATCCATTAACAAACGCAATACTAGATCACGGCGTTCTTGAATACGATCCGGATATTTCCATGGATTGTAGTAAGACGGTCCCTTAATCGCAGCCACTAAGAATGCCTGCTGGGAAATAGTCAACTCACTGATAGGACGGCCGAAATAGAAACGTGAGGCCAAACCCATACCATGGACGGCGCGGGATTTATCCTGCCCCATATACACTTCGTTAAGATACGCTTCGAGGATTTCGTCTTTGCTGTAACGAAAATCAATAATCACCGCCATTAAGGCTTCGCGCACCTTACGCAGCAAGGAACGCTCACTCGAAAGGAAAAAGTTTTTCGCTAACTGCTGAGTTAACGTCGAGCCACCTTGCACAGTGCGACCGGCGCTGATGTTCACAAAAGCCGCGCGCGCAATCGCGAATGGATTCACACCATGGTGTTCATAAAAACTACGATCTTCCACCAGCAGTAACGCCTGCACGATCGACTTTGGCATTTCTTCGGTCGGCACAAACAGCCTGTCTTCACCATCGCCAGTAATAATACGGTCGAGCAATACAGGCTCAAGGTGGAATACGGCGAGTTGACGCTTGTCTGAGACTCGAGTGACCGAACTGATGCCATTGCTGTCGAAGCTGATCATGACTCTTTGTTCGACTTGATCGCCTTCAGGATGCAAAAACGGTCGACGCCACAATTCAATACGAGTGCTCGATGCCGAAAACTCTCCCACTTGGCGTGGGTTAGCGACTTTGCGATAGCCGAGCAACTTAAGCTCAGCCATCATTTGCGGATGGCTGACTGCCGCACCAGGGTACAGCGCCATAGAACGACTAAACACCTGTGCTGGCAAATGCCATTTTTGGCCTTCAAATTTTTGCGCAATAATTTGATCAAGATAAATGCTGTAAAAAGTCACTACAGCTAATCCAGCCAAGCCTAATTTCCAACTGATAGACCAAATTCGTCGAAATAAACCGCGGCCATGATTAGCCCGACGGGAAGCGGGTGATTTTTTTGTCGTCTTAGTTGTCATATCTACTTCATCATTCATGCATTTAAAGACATCAGCCATAGGCACAAAGCTAACGTGGTGCGAATCAAAGTGTTTCATAACAAAATGTTATAAAACCAGCGGCGTGGTGCTAGGGCTGAGCTAAACCCAAGGTTTTCTTCTTGGTAAATTTTGTCGGCAGTGTATTCACAGGATCGTCTGGCCACAGATGTTTTGGATATCGACCGCGCATTTCCTTCTTAACTTCCACATAAGGTCCCTGCCAAAAACTGGCTAAATCCGCCGTCAAAGCCAATGGGCGCTGGGCCGGAGAGAGTAATTCCATCGTCACCTTTAGCTTGCCCTGCGCCAACATAGGACTCTGCGCCATGCCAAAGGTTTCTTGCAGACGTACACGCAGCAGCACACGTCCAGACTCGTCGTATACTATTGGCGCAGAGGTACCGGTGACTAACGGCCAGGAAGTTGGCAATAACTCGTCAAGTCGCTGTTTCTGCTGCCAGCTCAAACAGTTTGCCACAAAACCAAAGCAATCAAGCTTAACTAATTGCGGCAGATTATTCACATTTTCGAGGTAAGGCGCCAGCCAAGTTTCTAGGCTCGCTAATAATGCTTCATCATCAACCTTGGGCCAGTCACTGCCCGCGTCGAACTCAGTTGCCAGTTTGAGCCTGTGTTGAAACTGTTCTAAGTTAGCGTTCCAATTAAGGATTTGTAATCCTTGCTGGCGAATATAGCCCAGTAAGGCCGCGACAATTTGCTTACGTTCAGGCTTAGCAATCGTCTCAGTTTTCACTAAAATTTGTCCGACCTTGTATTGGCGCTGCGCAATCACTCGACCTTTAGCTTCATCCCAGCCACAGATCTCATGAATGTCCAGCAAACCTTTTAGCTCGCCGTCGAACAAGCTTGGCTGAAGCTGACTCGCTAAGTAAATCCGCCCAGCGTTTCGGCCTTCAGTTTCTTGAAAATCCGCCACCACCATCCACGGCGTTTGCGCCAATGCATCATCGGCTGCGAGCACGACGCCAGTACCATTGGCTAATTGGTAGCCCTCAACACCGCGGGCTTTAGCGATACGATCCGGATACGCAAGTGCTAATAATAACCCCACATCGCTGTGGTGTGCATGGGTCGCTATCTTAGACAAATCCGCCGCTAATCCTAGCTTTTTCTGCCACTGTTTTGCTTGTTGCCCAGCTTGTCCATGACAGGCAAAGTGCAGGTAATTCATGATATCGGCGCCCTTTTTAGGCAAACCGCGCGCCTCTAAAACCCCCGACAACAAGCAGGCCAAACTGCCCAATTGCGTTGCTTGTTCGTTAGCATTATTGACTCCCCCATTGTTTGCACCCAAACTTTTTGCGCCCAATAACATATGAGCAAGCCTTGGGTGACACCCTAGCTCGTAGGCCGCTTTACCGTGGGGAGTGAGTTTATTTTGAGTATCGACCATACCTAAATCTTGTAACAGTTTCCACGCCAACGCCTCATGCACACTTGGCGGCGGCGTTAACAACATCAAGTCGCTAAAGGATTTTGCGCCCCAGTAAGCACAATCGTGGGCCATAGCCACCAGATCCGCTTGGCTGATCTCGGGTTCATCGGCCCTGAGCATGCGGCCATGTTCTTCTTGGCTCCACAGGCGAACACACACACCCGCTGATAAACGTCCGGCGCGGCCACTGCGCTGGGTTGCGGAGGCTTGGCTAATACGTTTCAAACCTAAGCGGGTGACACCGGTTTTAGGGTTAAAACTCGCTTGTCGTTTATAGCCACTGTCGATAACAAACCCTATACCTTCAATGGTTAAACTCGATTCCGCCACGTTAGTCGCTAGCACGATTTTGCGCCTGCCATCTATAGTTGCAGCGATCGCGCTATCTTGCTCGGCACCTGAAAGTTCACCATAAAGAGGGCAAATCAAAAAAGCATCGTCCGCTAAGCGCTCGCGCAAAAACTGCTGTAATCGTAAGATCTCCCCTTTACCGGGTAAAAACACGAGCACGGCATTATTGGCAGCCGTTTTATCAACACTGGCACTGCTGCTGGCCGAGACCAGTTCGAGCACGCAGCGGCCGAGGTGATCGATCCAATGCTGCTGAGTTGGCACAGGGCGATATTCGATGTCGACAGGAAAACTCCGGCCTTCGCTGTGCAAGGTCACCGCTTCTGGCATGAGTTCAGCTAAGGCAAGACCAGATAGAGTCGCTGACATAGCTAATATCTTTAAATCGTCCCGCAGTGAAGCTTGCACTTCGAGCGCTAGGGCAAGACCTAAATCTGTGGTGAGGTGACGTTCATGAATTTCATCGAAGATGATCATTCCAATCCCAGTTAACTCGGGATCTTGTTGGATCATTCGCGTCAGTATGCCTTCGGTGACAATTTCTAAACGGGTATTGGCGCTGATTTTAGCTTCACCGCGGACGCGATAGCCGACTTCTTGCCCCACCTTTTGCTGGCGACAGCTGGCAATATAGTGCGCCACACTACGCGCCGCGACACGCCGCGGTTCGAGCATTAAAATGCGTCCGCTGATTTCAGGCCAATCCAACATAGCCAAAGGTAACGCCGTTGATTTACCCGCACCTGTCGGTGCCTCGAGGATCACTTGGGCGTGACGAGAAAAAGCCGCGCGCAGCGGAGCTAATAAGCTATGAATAGGTAGAGAGTTCAAGAAAAAGACATCAGCGGCCAACACAGGGCGTCAGTGTACTAACAATCGGCTTTGAGTACCATTTCGCAGCAAACATTATCAAGTCAGTGCTGACATAAGTAACAGCTCAAGGCTGCCATGCCCAAGATTACAGCTGTGGATAGGGAGCAAAAATCTCACGCTTTTCGAGCCAAGGTTGACTGAGCCCTGACTGTAGTTCAGCTAAGCGTATCGGTTTATTGATGGCGTAACCTTGAGCATAGTCGACGCCTAAGGCTTGCAATTTCCAACCTATTTCTTGGGATTCGACAAATTCAGCAACCACATCAAACCCCATATCTTGACCAAGTTGGCAGATGGATTTTACGATCGCCTGATCCGCAGAGTCTTCGCAAATATTGACGACAAATTGGCCATCAACCTTTACAAAATCCACATTGAGGCGCTTAAGGTAAGCAAAGCT
Source organism: Shewanella sp. SW32 (assembly GCF_025653365.1). Taxonomy (NCBI): domain Bacteria; kingdom Pseudomonadati; phylum Pseudomonadota; class Gammaproteobacteria; order Alteromonadales; family Shewanellaceae; genus Shewanella; species Shewanella sp. SW32. Next base: position 29,640 of record NZ_JAKKSJ010000008.1, read on the forward strand.
AGAAAAGCCTGCACCAAAATCATCGAGGGCTAATTTACAATTGAGTGGACGAAGTATCTCGAGTAACTTTGTCGCTTGATCAAGCTGACTCACAGCCGCGGTTTCTGTGATCTCGATGCAAAGCTTATCCACCAGCTCAGGTTCGGCCATCAAACGCATTTCTAGCCAATTCATAAACTCATGATCGCCCAAAGAGGTTGCCGACAGATTCACAGACACAAGATCCAATTGCTGCCAAATATCTAAATGACTACCACCCCACTTGAGCAAATTATCGATCACCCAAAGATCAATCTTAGAAGCCAAGTTGTATCGCTCGGCGGCGGGTAAGAAGATAGCAGGAGACACTATAGTGCCGTTAGTCTGCACCATACGCAGTAGGATCTCTAAATGTAAGCCAGTTTCCTCGCGGTTTAACGGCACTATGCTTTGAAAATAAAGCTCGAATTGGTTTAACGCGAGTGCGCCGACGATATCAACAGAGGCCATCATCTCGGTGTAGAGACGGTTCATTTTAGGATCGCTCGCACTGTATAAATGCCAGCCATTTCGGCCTTGATCCTTCGCTAATCGACAAGCAGCGTCAGCTTGACTCATGACGGTATAAATATCGGCAGATTTTTTATCTAGCCTAGCAATCCCCATACTAACACTGACATTGTGACTACGACTTTCCCAAATAAACTCATGATTTGCTAACTGGGTACAAATCCGCTTAGCAATCTGTTTCGCAGAATCCACATTGCAGTAATGCATCAGGATACCAAACTCATCGCCCCCTAAACGGGCAACAATATCGCCTTTACGTACGAGCTGTTTCAAACGTAATGCGACTTGGCAAAGCAGTTTATCGCCCGCCTGGTGGCCACTGATATTGTTAATGACTTGGAATTGGTCTAAATCGAGAAACGCCACGCAAATAGGCATATCGTCGTGGGCGTGTAGTAGGTTTTCTAATAGAGCTTCAAAATGTAGCCGATTAGGTAAACCCGTCAGTGCATCATAATTGGCATGGAAGGATAACTCATCGGCTAAGCGGTACTTTTCACTGACATCTTCGGCAATCATGACTAAAGTATCTTTATCGCCGCTAATCTGGCTAAAACTCAGTTTTAACCAAGTTAATTGATGAATTGATTTTAAAGGTAATTCACACCAAGCTTGGCCGAGCACGCCTTCTCGTACCACATGTAAGGTATCGGTTAGCATGGCGTGCTCTTCCTCACGCACCATGTCGAATAAATCATAGCCATGTTGAATTGGCAGGGTTTGCAGAGCGACTTTATTCAGCATAGTCAATTGATCATGCTTATCTAACAAGGCGCAAGATAAGGGCAACTGGTTGAATACTTCACAATATTTATGTTCACTGGCAAGCATGCTTAAAGCAATACGCGTCAATTCCATCGCAGAGCCAATCATCACAGCGGCGTGATTAAACTCACTTATAAACTCTTCGCTCCATTCACAACATTCTGAGCAATTCACCGCGCCCAGCGCAATACGGGTTTCGCCAAACACGACTGGCGGCAATACTAATAGACTCTTGACGTCCCAATCCCTTAATAAAGCTCGCTCAGCCTGAGCATCGGCAGGCAAGGTATTCACATCAGCCAGATTTAATAGACGCGGAGTACGGACAAGAGAGCGAAAAAATGGCATTCGTGCCAAGGGCCAGACTCGTGTCTGTTGGCCTTGGGCAAATTGAGGTTTTAAATACAGATTACGCGTGCGTAAACGATCCAGTGACTGGCTTCCGGTTAATACAAATACCCCGTCACAATGCAGTTGCAAAGTAATAGTCTCAAGCGCTCTGTCAACATTCTGCTCTAAGGTTTCTAGCGGGGATTCACTAAAAATACTGACCAAAGCCTGTTGGAGTGGATTAGCTAAACCTACTGACATGAAAAGTCTCTTCCTTACCTAAAAATCCATTTAAGGTATTATCGACGTGCATTAAGTATAGGCTCACAGTGAATTAAACGTCTGCTTGAGTCACAAATTAGCTGATAAATTCAACAGCTAGATTAACGCTCAAAGACGCTAAACGTCAAAGTGTTCCCAGAGATAATCCGTGTTGAACGCCACAAAGGACGATAAACCGATGCAACAAAGGCTATTTCTCGGCTTCGCGCCTACCGCTGCACAAATGACAAGGCTGAGTGATTTACAGCAGCAACTGATTTGCCACCTCAATCCGGAGGCGAAAGCGGTTAGCGTCAGTAATATGCATTTAACGCTCTGCTTTTTAGGACAAGTGGACGACGGGCAACGCATCGCCCTCCTTGATGCAATTGACCGCTTAGCTAAGCCTAGATTCAACACTCAGCTTAACCAGCTCGACTTATGGCCCAATGCCCAAGTTTGTTGCTTGAAAGGCGATGACGTTGAGCCGCCGTTAGCGCAATTAGCTAAACAGACGCAAGAAATTGCCGACCGACTGCAATTGCATCGGAATGAGCACAGCTTTTGCCCGCACATCAGTTTATTTAGAAAAGCAAAACAATGGACACTAGATGAGTCGGCTTTATTGCAACTCAAAGGTATGAATACGCTGACGTTAACGCCCGATAATTTGCATTTATACCATTCAAAAAGCACAAGCACGGGTGTCGAATATCACATCCTAGATTCTTGGGCGCTCGGTGAGCCTTAAATCAAAAACAAAAAGCCCGAGTATCCACTCAGGCTTTATTTTTAAACTTATGAATCAATACTAAAATAAAAATAGCAGTTAACTAGAGAGCGATGATGAAGAAATACCTATTCGAGTAAACGTAAGGTTTCGCGATAGGCACGCTTTTGCTCGTAGGTTTGTAACCGCAGCATAAACTCATCAGTCTTAGTCATTTCAGCATTCATTTTCAACGCTTCGATCGCTTTCTGCTGCGTCGAAATAGCAGCACCAAAATCGCCTAACTCCGCATAAGCCGCGGCTAAATTATCAAGATTTGTAGGATCGTTTTCATTCACTTTGAGTAATTTTAAGGACAACTCGACCGCTTTATTGCCATCACGATATTCTGCTTCGGGACAAGTTGCTAAAATCCACGCCACATTGCCCAAAGCAACATCATCACCCACTTGGGAAAATTGCTCGACCGCTTTACCGCAGTTGCGCTGCACACCGTCACCGCCAGATGCATAAATAAAGCCTAAACGGAATTGAGCCCAACGACTGCCCTGCTCACTCAACGCTTTATACCAATGCTCAGCAACTGACAAGTCACGCTTGATCAATTGGCCTTCAAATGACAGATCCGCTAAGGTTTGCTGCGCTTTTTCATGTTGTTGTTCGGCGGCAAGTGAGATCCAGTGCAATCCAGTCGGCACTTCTTGCGACACAAAACGTCCAGAGAGATACATTAATCCCAGCAAAAATTGAGCATCGGCATCACCTTGCTCTGCCGTCACTTGAATATGCACAAACTTACTGGCCGCAAGTTCAGCTGCTGGCTGCGGGATAGAAAATGCGTGCGCCGCAGAGCTCAGCCCAATTGTTAAGCTTAAACCTGCACCTAAAACCCATAATCTGTATTTCACTTGCTTACCTCTCTTAAAAACAACTGCCCTCAAAGTTAGCCAGAATTAACCCCATAAGTCGAGCCTAAATACACACAAACCTCAGGATAATGGGGGAAACTAAGCCAAATGGAATGTCAAATTTAAAAAGTGAAACATGTTATTGTGTAATTTAGTGGCATATTTTATTCATAATCTATAATAAAACTGCTGAAATAGACTGGTAAGATGTGATTAACTCGACAGAGTTAAGTGAATCCAGCGAGTTTCATACCGATTTAGTTGACTTAAATCACTAAAGTAGCAAAATAAGCTCTAATTTTAGATGTTTAATTGCATTTATTCACTTATTCTAAACTAAGACTTCCATCAAGTTTTTGTAAGTTTAATTGACGTAAAATGTTTAATTAGCATATTCTTACTTTCGTTTTAATCAATCGAGGAACACCACATGGCACTGATTGGTAAACCAAAACCTGATCCAACTTTGGAATGGTTTTTATCACACTGTCACATTCATAAGTACCCTGCAAAGAGCACTCTTATCCATGCTGGTGAAGACTCAGATACCCTTTATTACATAGTAAAAGGTTCTGTAGCGGTATTGATTAAAGATGAAGAAGGTAAGGAGATGATCCTTTCTTATCTGAATCAAGGTGACTTTATCGGTGAACTAGGTTTGTTTGAAGAACAAGCCGAACGTACCGCTTGGGTTCGTGCTAAGCAAGCTTGTGAAATCGCTGAGATTTCATATAAGAAATTCAGACAGTTAATTCAAGTTAACCCTGAAATTCTGATGAAGCTGTCTGCACAAATGGCCTATCGCCTACAAAGTACCAGCCAGAAAGTGGGTAACCTTGCATTTTTAGACGTTGCAGGCCGTATTGCTCAAACTCTATTGCATCTGGCTAAACAACCTGATGCTATGACACACCCTGATGGCATGCAGATTAAGATCACTCGTCAAGAGATAGGCCAAATCGTTGGCTGTTCACGGGAAACTGTGGGTCGTATCTTGAAGATGTTAGAAGAACAGAATTTGATCCAAGCTCATGGTAAGACAATCGTGGTATACGGTACCCGTTAAGTTAGTCTTCAGCTTGATTTAAGCCTGCCTTATTAAAGTGGCCTAGAATAAATTCTAGGCCATTTTTTATTGGGGAGCTCAAATGAAACGGCTGTTTTTAATCTGTTTTTTCAGCCTATTCACGCTGGTGCATCCAATAATCTTGCATGCCGAACCTATTGAATTAGAACATTATCAAGCCAAGGCGTTAGTTAACTCTGGGCAAATATTGTCCTTAAACGGTACACTCGCCGTAGTAAACCAATTTTGCCAAGGTGAACTAATTGATGCTCATCTCTATCAAGAAGATCATAAATGGCGCTATGATTTGCAAATCAAAGTTCAGCGTGGCCAAATCGTTAATCTCAGTATTGATGCAACAAATGGTCAAGCCGATCAATCAATAGCACTACCGAGCGAATGTCGAAAACATGAAACTGTTACTCGTTGAAGATAACCCAATGCTAGTCACCGAGCTGGAGAAACAACTCAAACTCGCTGGCTATGTAACCGATATTACAGACAAAGCGCTTGAAGCCGATTATCTGATCAAAGAAACCCAATACGATTGCGTAATCTTAGACATAGGTTTGCCCGATGGCAACGGCCTCGAACTGCTCGAAGGCTGGCGAAATCAAGGGATCAGCACTCCAGTCATCATGCTGACGGCCCGCAGCCAATGGCATGAAAAAGTAGAAGGTTTTAATGCTGGCGCCGACGATTACTTAGGTAAACCTTTCCACGCCCAGGAATTATTGGCCCGAATCCAAGCTTTAATCCACCGTGCACATGGTCGTCTAAACACCTCAAGTAAACAATTGAGTTATGGTGGCGTGGTTTTAGATGAAGCAGAGCAAACGGTAAAAGTGGCCGAGCATCTGTATGAACTCACAGCAATGGAATTCAGGCTGTTAAAAATCTTCCTCATGTCACCTAAGAAGCTGCTATCTAAGACGCAGCTAACCGATAAGCTCTATCAGTTTGACGATGAAAAAGAGAGTAATGTGGTCGAGGTGTATGTCACCCATCTACGCAAGAAACTGGGTAAAACCACGATCGAAACCCGTCGCGGCCAAGGTTACATCTTCCACGGCATTATTGAATGATCTCGATCCGCACTAAGCTCAGTTTATGGTTAACTGGCTTACTCGTGTTAGGTACTGTGATTGGACTGATACTGTTTGAGTCCATGCTACGTCAGGCCTTCCACGACTCTATTATCAATCGCTTAGAAGAAGATCTCGAACATATCATGCTGGCAACCCATATCCACGATGGGGAGATCAGCATAGATCAAAGCCAGCTTTCCAGTTTCTACAAGCCCGCCTATTCAGGCCGTTATTTTCAGCTTAACCTGCCAAATGAAGTGATTCGCTCACGCTCCCTGTGGGATATGCAGTTAGATATCGAGCCACTGGCACCGAATCAAACCCGCGTCTGGCAAGCTAAAGGGCCAAAAAATAACGATATGCAGTTGTTATCACTGGGATTAAATTCCAGCAGTGCCAATGTCAGCGCCACCTTAACCGTTGCGCAAGATTTGAGTATCGGTAGACGTGTGTTTAGCGAGGTTTATGGCACTAAGCTTGGTGTCAATCTGGCGATGTTAGTTGCTATGATCGCGGGGATATTCTTGATCCTACGTCAATCCTTTAAGCCAGTTAAGCACATACAGCACGCACTTTCTCGGCTAAGACAAGGGGAAATTAACGCGCTTGAGCTCAATAATATTCCCCCCGAAGTACAACCATTAGCAAAAACCTATAATGAACTACTTGAGTACACAGCCAAGCAAATTGAACGTAGCCGCAATAACTTAGGTAATTTGAGCCATGGGCTCAAAACGCCACTTGCCGTGATGCAGCAACAGGTTGAAGCTCTTGGCCTCAAAGATCCTGAAACTGCCATTGCCCTGCAGCAGCAACTTGATTCGATTCACAAGATGGTCGAGCGTAAACTGGCTGCGGCGAGGATCACTGGCGACATGCTCCCCGCAGCGCAATTGGTTATCCCTAGGGATTTACATAGCCTAGCCAACACGCTAAATAAGGTTCACCGCAATAAATCCATTGAATGCAATTTCGAACTCGATCCCAATATTCTCAGACTGCCTATTCACAGAGAAGATGGCATGGAGCTCTTAGGCAACCTGCTAGACAACGCCTTTAAATGGGCCCAGAGCCGAGTCAGCATTCAGCTATCGCGTCAGCAAGAGCGTCTCTGCCTTTGTATTGATGATGATGGTCCAGGGGTTGCTGATGATGAGCTAGATAAGCTCACACAAAGAGGAACAAGGCTTGATGAGTCAGTGATGGGTCACGGTTTAGGATTATCAATAGTGAAAGAAATTGCCGAGCAATACGAGATTGAACTGCAGTTTAATCACAGCACTCGCTTAGGTGGATTGAGGATCGAGCTGACCTTTAGCTAGCCCAGGCTATGCCAATCGTATTAAATGCCTTGTTTGAAATATCCATAAAAAACGCCATCGAATTGATGGCGTTTTTTTTATGCAGAAAGCAATTTGAGGACGTTAGGCTTTATTCACATTGGTGCTTTCAAAAATCTTGTCGGCAGACGCCGCCACAAAGCCTGTGTAGAGCTCGCCATTAGCCATAGGATAACGTAGCGCAAACTCATAGAAACAGCTTGGGATTTCCACTGTCGCGTCAGTAAATTCAACACCAATTTTATCGGCCATAGTCGACGATTGTTCTAATAATACTTCTGGCGAACCTTTGATCTCACCACCTGAACTATTGAGCACAAAGCCCGCTTGCTTCAGTGCTTCATTCACTGACTCTAAAGTCTCAAAACCGTCGAGGTGATTGATAGACACAGTGAAATGGTTAGCGCGATAACCAAAAGCCGCTACCCAAGCTGCGTATTCACTCTCAGTTAATAAGTCCTGATAGGTTTTAGCATCTAAAGACCAATGACGGCCTGAGTAAATAAAGTTGTCCGCCGTTGTCGCTGCTGCTGCATCCACTTGGGCGATTAAGCCTTGAATAGTTTTTTGCAGTGCAGGGCTAAACTCTTCAACCAACAGCTCAGAGATAAACACTTTAGGCTGAGTCGAGTCTGGATGTTCAAAATGCTTAGCGATCAGTTTTTTCTGTTCAAACTTATAATCACCGCAAGGTACATAACCTAACGAAGTGAAATGCTTAGCCAGCACATCCAAATTCACCTTAGCGATATTGAAAGTACGCAGGGCAATATGGTCGTTGATGATCGGCTTACCATGACCCAACAAAGCGTGCACTTTTGCCGCAGAAGGGGTCATTTGAATATAGTCTTGCCACAGAGCGGCAAATAACGCGTTGATGTCGGTATGCATAAAAACTCCTTTTATTGTGCTGCGGTTATTGCTGTTATTTTGCCGCAAACACTAAATGTAACGACCTAAATGCCACTGTTGCAGCGTCACACATACCCACAGTAGAAACTCAAGTAACGTTACTGCTTGTTATTAAAAAGGAAGAACATTAGTCCTTCCTCCTCTTGCCCACATATTCTTTACCACATAAAAGTCAAATCTCTACCCGCTTACAAGCTCAAACCTGGGCTTAATGTCGCGGGTAAACTCACGGCATCAGCCTCGACAGAAGCGACCGGATAAGCACAGTAATCGGCGGCATAGAAAGCACTCGCTCTGTGGTTACCCGAAGCCCCAACACCACCAAAAGGTGCCGCGCCAGATGCGCCAGTGATTTGTTTGTTCCAGTTAACAATGCCAGCACGAATACGCGCGAGGAAATAGTCATAATCTTCACGGCTATCGGCAAGTAATCCCGCAGACAAGCCGTAACGCGTTTGGTTAGCCAATTTGATCGCTTGATCGAAATCACTGTAACGCACTAGCTGCAGTAGAGGTCCAAAGTATTCTTCATCCGGCAATGCATCGATCGCTGTCACATCGATAAGGCCAGGAGACACTAAGCCTGTACCCGCTTCTAGATGGGTCAACTCGACCAAAGACACACCGCCTAAGTTCAGCAAATTCGCCTGCGCCGCAACCATACCTTTGGCGGCAGTTTCAGAAATCATTGAGCCCATAAAAGGTTGTGGCTGCACATTCCAAGGACCGACTTTAATCTGTTTAACCGCATCGACTAACATGGCAATCAGCGCATCGCCCTGCTCGCCTTGCTCGACATATAAACGGCGCGCACAAGTACAACGTTGGCCAGATGAAATATAAGCCGACTGCAAAATATCGTGCACTGCGGCCTTAATATCCTGCACACCTTTGATGATCAGTGGGTTATTGCCTCCCATCTCAAGTGCTAAAATTTTGCCCGGATGACCGGCATATTGTTGATGTAAAAAATGACCTGTGCGTGAGCTACCGGTAAAGAACAGACCATCGAGCTGCGGGTGTGAAGCCAGCGCTTTACCCGTATCAACCTCACCTTGGACTAAGTTAAGTACGCCAGCTGGCAGACCCGCTTTATCCCATAGGCTGACCATCAACTCGGCGACTTTAGGCGTGAGCTCTGAAGGTTTGAAAATCACGGTATTCCCAGCCAGCAGCGCAGGGACTATGTGGCCGTTCGGCAAATGACCAGGGAAGTTGTAAGGACCGAACACCGCCACAACACCGTGGGGCTTATGGCGGATAACCGCACGCCCTGCTGGCGTATCGTTGGCTTCAGTGCCCGTACGTTTATTGTAAGCCGCAGCCGATAAAGCAATTTTGCCTATCATAGCGCCGACTTCAGTCGCGGTTTCCCACTGAGGTTTACCGGTTTCTTGGGCAATCGTTTCAGCCAGTTCCGCTTTATTGGCTTCGAGTTGGCTGCGATACGCTTCAACTATGGCTAAACGCTCATCGAAACCTAACATAAACCAATCAAACTGTGCGGCGCGCGCGGCATCAACGGCGGCATTAACTTGTTCTGCAGTGGCCGTTTTACCGGTCCAAATAGATTGTGCATTGGCAGGGTTAATTGAGGTCACGTCATGACCTTTGCCAGCATGCCACTGGCCTTGAATATAATGTGTCATTGGTTATTCCTACATTGCCAAAATACGGATTTGATCGCCTTTTGCGAGTAACAAACCCGCTGCCAGCTCAGGGCTAATGATGATATGTTCGGATTTGTCGTCCACGGCCAGTGCGGCAGACGTCGCTCGGTAATTGGCTAATTGGGTATTTGAGATAATAAATTGAGTGTCGGCTTCGACCATGTCACCAATATCGACGGTCAATAAACGACTTTCACGCACGCCGCGAATGTCCGATAAACGACACTCAACAGTTGGACCACCATCAAAAATATCCACATAACCGCGGCATCTAAAACCTTCGGCCTGCAGCAGACTTAATGCCGGACGGGTATTGGTATGCACTTCGCCAATCACTTTCTGCGCTTCTTCCGGCAACAGACATACGTAGACAGGATTTCGTGGCATCATTTCGGCCATAAATGCCTTTTTACCTAAGCCAGAAAGATAATCCGCCTGAATAAAATCTATGCCCAAAAAGTGTTTTTGCAACCAACCATAAAAAGGTGAATGCCCCTCAGCGTCGCTTACACCGCGCATTTCGGCAATCACAGTTTCGCCAAAACGCTTCGCATGTTGAGCTAAAAACAGAAAGCGACTGCGGGATAACATGCGGCCATTGTTGCCCTTGCGATATGCTTCACGCAAAAACAGCGTACACATCTCAGCAGCGCCAGTGTAGTCATGGCAAAGGGTGAGTGTTTCGACCTCGTTACGCACATCAATTTGTTCGGAATGATAGACTTCGGTACCGAGTCGATAATGGTAGAACGCATCTTCCATTCCCACCGCCGCTTCGATGGCGCACGTTCCCACCACTTCACGGGTATCGGTATCTTCCAGCACCATCAGATAACCTTCATCGAAGGGAGTCTCTACGGCTTTGACGAATGAGGCTTCTGCTCGAGCAATTTTATGTCTGAGCAGATCCGCATTCACAGGTAATGACGTAAAACCATGACCAGACTCTTCGGCAATTTGATATAAGGCCTCAAAATCACCAGCCTGAATAGGACGTATGATTAACATCTTAGTGTCTCCTCACTTTGGCTTACCGTGCATCAAGGCACCTCTCTTTAAAAAGACAGGCAGTGATGCAGGTAAGTATTCCCTGACAAAAAAGGAGTGCGAATAAATTCAGCACTCCTTTGGTCATTTAGGCGGCAGCTATGCTCGCCACAGCACGTTCAAAACGAGCTAGACCTTCAGCAATATCTGCCTCAGGGATCACCAGAGAAGGAGCAAAACGCACCACGTTAGCACCCGCCATCAGGCTCATTAAGCCTTCAGCGACAGAGGCCACCAAAAAGTCGCGTGAACGACCTTGGTATTGTTCATTAAGAACGGCCCCTAAGAGTAAACCTTTACCGCGGACTTCTGAAAAAACATGATATTTTTCATTGATTTTGTTCAAACCATCACGCAATAACTGCTCGCGATGTTTTACGCCATCTAACACTTCAGGTGTGTTCACTACATCTAACACAGCATTACCGATAGCGCAGGCTAATGGGTTACCACCGTAGGTAGAACCGTGAGTGCCCACTTTTAAATGCTCGGCAATCTCAGCCGTTGTCAGCATAGCTGCGATAGGGAAACCACCACCGAGCGCTTTAGCTGTGGTTAAGATGTCAGGCACGATTTCAGTACCCATGTAAGCGTAAAGTTCACCAGTACGGCCCACACCCGTTTGGACTTCATCAAAAATCACTAGTGCATTGTGCTTATTAGCCAATTCACGCACGGCTTTTAGGAATGCAGGATCGGCATCGATAATACCGCCCTCGCCTTGCAGCGGCTCAAGCATGATGGCGCAAGTCTTATCGGTTACTGCGGCTTCTAAGGCGGCAACATCGTTAAATGGCAGGTGAGTAATGCTCTGCGGCTTAGGACCAAAACCATCGGAATAGGCAGCTTGTCCACCGACACTGACGGTGAAGAATGTACGTCCGTGGAAAGCTTTATCGAACGCTATGATTTCATCTTTCTCAACGCCATGTTTTTCTAAGGCATAACGACGGGCAAGTTTTAATGCGGCTTCGTTGGCTTCGGCGCCAGAGTTGGCAAAATACACTTTGTCGGCAAACGTGCTATTAACTAATTTAGTCGCTAATGCTAAGGCAGGCTCATTCGTCATTACGTTTGACAGATGCCATAATTTTTCACCTTGTGTCTTAAGGGCATTCACAAGGGCTGGATGACAGTGACCTAAGCAATTTACCGCAATACCGCCAGCAAAATCGATAAACTCGTTACCCTCTTGGTCCCAAACTCGGCTTCCTTCGCCACGAACAGGGATCACGGCAGCAGGCGCATAATTAGGCACCATCACTGCGTCAAACTGGGCACGGTCCAACTTCATATCAACGCTCATTCTTCTTCGTCCTTTGTGTTTGTTTAACGGCGCCTTGCACCGTCAGAGTCCCATAGGTATCTTTATCTAGAGTTAGTGATACTGGGATTGCTTGTGTCTATTAATAACCATTATTAGCGAAAATGTGATCAAAATACCAGTTTTTCACAAACATCAATCCACGCACTTCCACCCAAAGTGCATAAAGATTGCAGTTTAAGAACTATACAAGCGGTTAAGCCCGTGGCTTGCAGCATAATTAGTCAGAAAAAAAGTTATTTACCCCACATTTTGCTAGCTATTCACTGAATGTGAATAACTACACCATTTTAACGAATCAAGTGTGAAAGCACAAAATGACCAATTTTCGACCTCACTTCAAGGGCTTCGGGTAATAAATTGAACAGAGGAAACACATGGGGCATGTTAGGGTAAAAGCAGCCCGTTATTTCACCACCACAGGCTTTTATTTGGGCGACTAAACGTTCAGAATCCTGTAATAATAACTCCCGCGTACCCGCAATCACTAAGATGGGCGGCAGATCTACCAAGTTCCCTTGTAAGGGGGAAACTTTTGCCGACATAGGATCGGCCCCAGCAAGATAAGCGCCACGTAAGCGCAGCAATGCCTCTATGGTGAAGAAGGGATCGTCGGCTGCGAGTATCAACTCAGTATCCCCCGTAAGCGCTAAGTCTAACGCGGGCGATAGCAAGATACAGGCGGTCGGTAAAGGCAGGGCTAAACGTTTTAATTCCAGCAACAAACTCAGTGCTAAATTGCCGCCCGCCGAGTCACCCATGAGGATCAAATTCTCCGTGCCTTTCAGCTCAATTAACCGTCTATAGGCTTCAAGTACATCATCAAATGGCGCGGGGAAAGGATACTCAGGTGCGAGACGATAATCCGGAATATAAGCATCTAATTGACAACGCTGGCAGATATCTGCGACCAGTCTTGCATGGGCATGGGGCGTTTTAAAACAGAAGCCTCCGCCACGGATATAAAATAGATTTCCAAGGCGAGGAGGTTCGTTGAGAAGCACATAATGTAACAAGTTTGAGTGTTGTAAGGGGATGGTAGCGCTGACTAACTTATCCGGCCAAGGGAGCCAGCGTCTATCAAGCTCAAGCAACTTTTCACGCACTTGCGCTAAGGGCATTTTGGCCTGTCCACGACTGATGGATGGCCTAGCGACATAGGATAAAATGGTATTTAGTACAGATGCTTGCCAGCTTGGCATATCCCTTCCTCTACTTAAACGCCGCAATCATGGCGCTACGTAGCAGACCGTGGATTACAGCAGATCTAACTTCCTATAGTTTTGTGCTTTTAAGCGCAGTACTTCTTGCTCAGTTAACTCATAATAATCAAACATTAAGCGCTTTTCTTGGGGATCGATTTGACGCATTTCTTCGAGTAATACCACCTTAGCATAACAGTTTGCCCGCGCGACTAATGCCGACTGAGGCGACAATTCTCGATAGCTTAAGGTTCGGTCTAACTCCTTTAACAACCGAGTTAAGGGACTCGCTTCAAACTTAAGTAACTCTAATAATTGCCAATTAAGTTTAAGGCCATGGCTTAACACTTGTTCAAACACGGCCTTAGCAGGAAACTCAGTGGCAATCACTGCATCATACACTTCCTTATCACGGCTGCTACTGGCTTCTCTTATCCAAGATCCCCATGTTTGGTCGAATAAACGGGCACTTAAACTCAATACAACGGATGTACCTAACTGATTAAGTAAGGCACTACTATAAACCAAGGCTGAGTCAGTATTATGAAGCTGAGCTAAAGCATTGGCCGCTATGCCACTGACTATGCTGTAGCGCCATAATTTACGGGTAGTCCATAACAACTTAGCATTGCCACTAGGAAGCCAATTTCGCAAACAAAAGTAAGGGATAATGGTGCGAAGGTTTTCGATACCGATGTAATTCATCACTAATTTGATATCAGTGACCCGCACATCTGAGCTCTGAGACCGGCGAGCGCGAAAAGATGGGCTGTTGACCATGTTAGTTAAGTCGCGGCACAACCAACTTAAGTTACTGATCAGTAGCCTTAATCGCGTTGCATCGAGATTTTTTGCCAGCAATAATTCCAGCAAGAGGATTTGCGACTCATTGATGTCTGACTTAGCCAGAACCAGTTCGGGGGACGCGAGTTGATGATCGATGGCGTTATTGACCGTTTCATGCAGCTGGCTCGACACGGCTTCAAACACTTCTTTAGCTTTAATTTGTTTCATCAAACGCACCAAAATCGCTTCGCGTTCAACATCTAACTTATTTGCATCGGCCTCTAATTCAAGGTCGAGTTCATCCAAAAGAGTCGGGCTCGCTTTTTGCTTTCCGAGGATCAATTGTTGATAGAGTCTGTGCTCTATCTCTATAATTTTGCCGGGTCTTACACCGCCCGCAACCGAAATCGCCACTATGAATCTTTCCTATATCGCTAATGCCCGAGTGACGTCAACACAATCAAACTCTCAAAATCATTACAATTTCAGCACATACACTTAATCTTAGCAATAATGCAAAGTCGCAGAACGCAAACAAAGAGTTATATCGGATATTTCCTAGTCAGTTACCCAATAAAAAGGCCTCGACTAGGAGACCTTTAACAGAAATCGAACTGAATTATTTGAGTTCTTGTTCAAATAACTTATAGATGCGGCGGTATTCATCTAACCAGCTAGAAGGTTGACGGAAACCATGGGGCTCGACAGGATAAATCGCCATTTCAAAGGTTGGTTTTTCCAGTTCAATGAGGCGCTGTACCATACGCACACTGTCTTGGAAGAAAACGTTGTCGTCCATTACGCCACTCATGATAAGCAATGGTTTAGTTAATTCTTGAGCATGCTCAATAGGAGAGCTGCGCTCATAGGCGATAGGATCGACATCAGGCGTATTTAAGATATTAGAGGTATAAGGCGCATTATAATGTGCCCAGTCCGCCACAGGACGCAATGCAGCTCCAGCTTGGAACAAGTCCGGCGCGGTAAACAAAGACATAAACGTTAAGAATCCACCGTAAGAGCCACCATAAGTACCGACACGCTTAGTATCGACATGGGTATGAGTCGCCATCCACGTTACGCCATCCTTTAAGTCTTCCACTTCTGGATGACCCATATTGCGATAAATAGCGGTGCGCCAATCTCGGCCGTAACCTTTAGAGCCACGGTAATCCATGTCCATCACAACATAACCTTGTTGAGTCAGCAGGTTGTGGAACATAAACTCGCGAAAATAACCGCTAAAACCATAATCGGCATTCTGCAGATAACCTGCGCCGTGATTGAAGATCACCGCAGGATATTTCTCAGCGCGGGACTTATCATAGCCTTGCGGCAGATAAACTCGAGCGTACACATTGCCAGCACCATGATTTGAAGGTACTGCTACCACTTCTGGCGCTTGCCATGGGTAATTTTTGAAGGCATCACTGGTATAAGACGTCAGCTGCTTTAACTCGCCGCCAATGGGTTGAACATAAAGCTCATTTGGCTGAGTACGGCGTGAAGCATTGAGTAATAGCTGAGTGCCATCGGGGCTTAAGCTGTAATCTAAGTTGCCATCCCACTGGGTTAGTTGCTCATTTTTACCTGTGGCAAGATTCACGCGGTGAACGTTATAAATGCCGGGGTGACTCTGGTTCGCTTTGTAATAGATGTAATTGGCATCCGGTGACAGCGTAATATCACTCACCACAAACTTGCCTTGGGTTAACGCACGCGGCTTTTCGCCTTGAGCTTTAATATAAAGCTGCGAATAACCGGACTCTTCTGACAAGTAATACAAGGTATCCGTATCCGGTAACCAACCGAATTGGTTGTAGTCGTAATTCACCCATGCATCATCATGCAAACGATGTTCGGTAATGAATTTACCCTTAGCAAGATCGACACTGGCGATCCAGCGATCTTTGTTATCAGTTGCTTCTAGCATCAGGGCTAATTTATTTTCCGACTCATGCCATTGAATCGCACTCTGAGTCCAGCCCCAATCCTGCATCAACTGAATTTTACGTGGCGATTTAGTACTTTGATAAGTTTCGCCTTTCGCTTTAGCATTTTCAGCTTTCACTTTGGCTAGCACATCTTCATCAAAACCAGTAAGGCCCTCGATTGTGATATCGACTTTTTTATGTTGTTTTAAATCAAGCACAACAAAACGTTGCCCTGGTGGCGTATCTTCAGCCACGCGCGCACGCACTGGCACAGGGTCGATATAACCTTCGCTACCTAAGTAATTAGGCATGATGTCGTGTTCGCTGCTACCTGTGTAATTTTTATCTGTAAGCGCAACTAAAATATAGCGGCCATCGGGTGATAAACTCAGCTCTGACACCACTTCGCTATCGCCTAAATACCAAGTGCTGGCGGCGAGCGTTGGATCGTTTTTTTGTAATTCATCTTGGTACTGCGCTTTAGCTTTAGCATTTTCTTGCTGCAGCGCTACATACTGAATCAATCTGTGCTGTTGTTTCGCAATATAAGACGTCGGCTCTTTTACCGCTTCTGGTGCTTTCGCCATTTTAATTTCAGCAAGTTGCTCGACTAAGCCTGAATCTTGATGAATTTGGAAAACATTGTCGCCCTGCCAATAGGCAATATCGCCATTATTGAGATAACGCACACCATCGATGGCGGTGCGCTGGCGAGTCAATTGGCTGATCTTACCCGTGCTTAATTGCTTAACAAAAATGTTGCCTTGATATAGGTAAGCCTTGTGGGACTTAGTGCGATCAAACACGCCAAACTGCTGATCTGCCGCATATAACTTATCGAGAGCTAGCTCGACGGCGCGGCTGTCATTGATGCCTTGCTGATAATAGCTACGCAGAGGTGAAGCACTCGCTTGGCGGGCAAATAGCACGCTTTGGCTATCGTCGCTCCAGTAAGCCTCTTTGGCAAAGATCCCCATCCAATCAGGATTTGCCATAATTTGATTAAGCGTAAGCGCCTGTGAAACTTGTGGCGGTTGGGCTAAGGGAACTTGGAATGCTGGCGGAGCTATTACGGGAGTTGCAGTTTCAGTCGATGTCGCTGCGCACCCTGCCAATACGGCAACCGCTAACGCACTAAAACCCAAATTTCGCATTACGCTTCTCATTTATCCTTCCTTTTATTGTTATCGCAATGGCTAAATGACCCAGTCTACTTATCTGCTGGTTTCGCCTATTCGCGTAGTTTTGCGGCAGTTATAGCATAGTTAATCGCTAAACTTGCTTAAAAGAAGGATAAATCTTGTAACAGAAATTGATAGTGTGGAGAGTTTTTAAGGCGAGGAAATTATACGGGCACAGCCGGTTGCACTAAAAAATTGGCTAACAGTTCGAGACCTTGCTCGGTGAGAATTGATTCGGGATGAAATTGCACTCCATAAAGCGGTAAGTCTTGATGGCTCATGGCCATGATTTCTCGGCCGTGAATTGCATCGTCAAACCAAGCATCGAGTACAAAACCTTCAGGCACAGCATCAACCAGTAACGAGTGATAACGTGTCACGGTTAAAGGCTGATTTAATCCCTTAAATAACCGCTGGCCAGTGTGCGTAATGGCACTGACCTTGCCATGCATTACCCGTTCGGCACGCACTACATTGGAACCAAAAACCTGTGCCATCGCCTGATGTCCCAAACAGACACCTAAGATTGGCATGCGCGCAGCAAAATGTTCAATCGCCGCGAGGGAGATCCCCGCCTCATTGGGAGTACAAGGTCCGGGCGAAATCACCAGATGACTAGGCGCAAGCGCCTCAATGTCGGCTAGGCTAATTTCATCATTACGCTTAACCACTATCTCTTGCCCTAGCTGCTGAAAATACTGCACTAAGTTAAAGGTGAAAGAGTCGTAATTATCGATCATTAGCAACATACAAGATCCATTGGTCTAAATGGGTAAAGGTAACGCATATCTAACGGATGAATGCGGGCGCAAATGCTATCACACCTTGTACTTAAGGTTTAACCAATTACGGCGATAAAATACAGCGACAAAAAAGCCAGTCATTAGACTGGCTTAGTTTTTAAACGACTTGGGCATTTCACCACAGTTATTTAACCACAGTTAAATGACTGCGACGCTTAGGGGGCTCGTCTGTCGGTTCAAACGCTTTATCTGTTGTTTCAACGACAGATAAAGATGAATCGACTTCATCGTCCATCAGGTAAGCATCTTCGATATCGAAGACAGTGCCAGCACCGTTTTCGCGGGCATAAATAGCGACAATCGACGCCATTGGCAACATCACCTGCTGAGGAACACCACCAAAACGCGCATTGAACTCCACACACTCATTGCTAATTTGCAAATTGCCCACTGCGCCAGCAGCGATATTTAACACTATCTGGCCATCCTTCACGTATTGCTGCGGTACTTGAGTGCCTTCAACAAAGGCATCAACCACAACGTGAGGAGTCAATTGGTTGTCCATCAACCAATCATAGTAAGCCCTTAGTAAATAAGGACGATTTGGAGTCAAAGGTTTCATTACATACCCATGCGCATTTCGCGTTCGGCTTCAGTTAAAGAAGCTTTAAACGATTCACGCTCAAAAATACGTGTCATATACGCTTTGATATCTTTAGCTACACGGCTATCTAGCTCAATACCTAATACAGGTAAGCGCCACAACAATGGGCCAAGGTAGCAATCCGCTAGACCAAATTCTTCGCTCATGAAGTAAGGCACTTCACCGAAGATAGGCGCAATTGCGATCAGGCTTTCAGTCAACTCTTTACGAGCCGCTTCAACACGATCACCTTTACGGATACGGTCAACGAGCGAATACCAGTCAGTATCGATGCGATGCATCATCAAACGGCTTTGGCCGCGAGACACTGGATAAACTGGCATCAAAGGCGGATGAGGAAAACGCTCATCCAAATATTCCATGATAATGCGTGATTCATATAAAACGAGTTCACGGTCTACCAAAGTTGGCACTGAGTTATATGGATTTACTTCGAGCAAATCCTCAGGCATTTCGTTAGGGTCGACCTGTAAAACATCAACAGTAACCCCTTTCTCAGCTAACACGATACGTACTTGATGGCTATACAGATCATCAGCACCTGAAAACAGTGTCATGATAGAGCGTTTGTTGGCAGCAACAGCCATTGATACCCTCCAGAATCGAAATAAAACAAAAGTAAACGAGGGGCAAAGCCCCCCGTTTACACTATGCGGATATTACATTTTACCCGTTATTGGTGCCTAGTGTACATCTTTCCAATACTCTTTCTTCAAGAGGTAGGCCACAATAAAGAATATAAATAGGAATCCGAGTACCCACCAGCCCATAGCTTGACGCTCTAGCTTAACAGGTTCAGCCGAATAAACTAAGAAGCCAGTGATATCACGTACTGCTTGGTCGTATTCTTCCGCATTCAATTTACCGCCAGTCACCACAATAGTGCCATCTTCTTGTTTAACTGGTGTGCCTTGTAACTCTTCGAGTACATGTGGCATACCAACAGATGGGAATACTGTGTTATTCACACCAAATGGACGACTTGGATCTTTATAGAAGCCTTTCAGATAGGAATAAACCCAATCTTCACCACGCACGCGAGCAACTAAAGTTAAGTCTGGCGGTGTAGCACCAAACCATTTAGCAGCATCTTTAGGTGGAATAGCGTTTTGCATCAACTCACCAATTTTAGCATCGGTGAACATATACTTATTACGCATATCATCCGCAGAGATACCGATATCGGTCGCTACACGTTCATAACGTTGATACTGAGTGCTGTGGCAACCAGAACAGTAATGTTGGAACAGGTCCACACCACGCTCTAAAGAAGCTTTATCATGCAGATCAACATTGGCGTCTTCTAAATGTACGTGTCCGCTCGCGGCAATTGCCAAGGTCGGCAACAAGGCAACTAATGCAATCAATAATTTTTTCATTAGTGTGTCAACCTCGCTGGAACAGGTTTAGTTTTTTCATTCTTGCTGTATACCCACAGCGCCACAAAGAAACCAAAGTAAGTGAAAGTAAACACCTGTGCAACTATCGTCAGCGTCGGCGTGGCAGGCACTACCCCTAAATAACCCAATACTATGAAAGATATAGCAAATTGAGCAATATTCAGCTTATGTAGCGTACTACGGTAGCGAACTGACTTCACTTTACAGCGATCTAACCAAGGCAATACGAACAGTACTGCAATCGACAGACCCATCATTATCACGCCACCCAATTTATCAGGCACAGCACGTAAAATGGCGTAAAAAGGAGTGAAGTACCAAACGGGTGCAATGTGCACTGGTGTCTTCATCGAGTTAGCCGGTTCAAAGTTTGGCTTCTCAAGGAAGTAACCACCGCCCTCAGGGATAAAGAACAACACGTAACAGAATACAATCAGGAAGCCCGCGACGCCCATGATGTCTTTTACAGTGTAATATGGGTGGAATGGAATACCGTCAACTGGCCAGCCATTTTCGTCTTTGTTCTTCTTGATTTCGATACCGTCAGGGTTGTTAGAACCCACTTCATGCAGCGCAATTAAGTGTAAAAACACGAGTACGACTAATACTAGCGGCAGAGCAATAACGTGCAGCGCAAAGAAACGGTTCAGCGTTGCGCCAGAGATCACGTAGTCACCACGGATCCACAGGGTTAAGTCGTCACCAATAACTGGAATCGCACCGAACAGAGATATAATTACCTGCGCACCCCAATATGACATTTGACCCCATGGCAGCAAATAACCCATAAAGGCTTCGGCCATCAACACGAGGAAAATTAACATACCGAACAGCCACAGTAGTTCTCTAGGCTTCTGATATGAACCGTAAATTAAACCACGGAACATGTGCAGATAGATGACAACGAAGAAGGCTGATGCACCCGTTGAGTGCATATAACGCAGCAACCAACCGTATTCAACATCACGCATTATGTATTCAACAGAGGCAAATGCGCCTTCTGCTGTTGGTACATAGTTCATCGTCAACCAGATACCTGTCAGTAATTGGTTAACCAATACCAACATCGCTAGCGAACCGAAAAAATACCAAAAGTTAAAGTTAGTTGGCGTAGCGTACTGGCCCACGTGACGGTTATAAGTCGCCGTCATTGGGATACGCGCATCAATCCAATTAATTAAATTCTTAACCATTACGCCACTCCTTTATCTACACCGATAATCACGGTGCCATCATCAACGTATTGATGTGGAGGGATAACTAGGTTCAATGGAGCAGGTACGCCTTGGAAAACGCGACCAGCCATATCGAACTTAGAGCCATGACATGGACAGAAGAAACCAGAAGTGACACCTTCAACTTGCTCACCAAATGAATCTGGCAAATAAGTAGGTGAACATCCGAGGTGGGTACAAATACCGACAGCAATAAAATACTCTGGCTTGATTGAGCGCAAAGGATTTGTTGCATAATCAGGCTGCTGCATCTCAGCAGAAGCAGGATCTCTTAACTTATCATCATGTGTTGGCAGTTCATTGATCACAGCATCTGTGCGACGGACAACCCATACAGGTTTTCCACGCCACTCAACACGGATCAGCTGACCTGGCTCTACTTTACTGATATTTACTTCGACCGGTGCACCTGCAGCTTTCGCTTTGGCACTCGGATTCCATGACTTGATGAAAGGAACCGCTACAGCGACGGCACCAGCACCACCTACTACGGCGGTTGCGGCTGTCAGGAATCTGCGACGTCCGGTATCGACTGGCGCATTGCTCATCCACTTATCTCCCAGAGGGTGTTGGAATTTTTATATTTCAAAGACTTTCAGCCCTTAGTCATCACTAGGGTCAAAAATCGAAGTTTGAAGCGGGGCTCATTATAGCTAAAAATTAGAAGCAGATCATAGTGAAAACACGCAAGTAAGTTAGGGAGATTGCGTGTTTTTTAAAAAAAGCCTAAAAAAGACCCAACTATTAACCCATTTTAATTCATTTGGATCATATTTTAAGCTTCTTGTCTGTGACATCGGCATAAAGCATGCATCGCTAATATAAATTAGCCCAGACTTTTCAAACTAAGTTAACAATCGTCAGATAAAAAAATAGGCCCTGAGTAACAGGACCTATTAAATGAATACTTTTAATGTATTACTTCTTAGGTGCAGTGCTCTTCATATACTTGAAGAACTCGCTATCAGGCTCTAACACCATAATATCGGACTTGCCTGAGAAGCTGGCTCGATAAGCCTCTAAGCTACGAACAAAACCGAAGAACTCAGCATCTTTGTTGTAAGCATCAGAATATATCTTCGCTGCTAACGCATCCCCTTCACCTCGAATGGTTAAGGCTTTACGTTCAGCTTCGGCAATCTTCACCGTCACATTAGCATCTATTGTTGCACGAATAATTTCAGACTGTTCTTTACCTTGCGCTCTATGCTCTTTTGCCACAGCTTGACGCTCTGCACGCATACGCTGGTAAATACTGTTACTGACGTTAGCCGGTAGATTGATTTGCTTTACACGCACATCAACAACTTCAATACCTAAGTCTTTTGCACTTTCTGAGGCATTGGATAACGCATCATTTTGCAGTTCATCACGCTTACCAGAAACAATCTCTCTGATAGTGCGACGACCAAACTCTGTGCGTAAATCGTTGTTGATCTTACGTTGTAATAGCGATTCTGCATTCGACTTAATACCACCGTTTGTAGACAGGTAATATTTTTCGAAATCCATAATGCGCCACTTCACATAGGAATCGACCATAAGGTCTTTCTTCTCTGAAGTCACAAAACGATCAGCTGCACCATCGAGTGTCTGAATACGGGCATCGAGTAATTTTACTTTATCGATCACAGGCACTTTCATGTGCAGGCCTGGGCCGTAGACGCGGGTGACTTGCTTACCGTCAACGTCGTCTTTTAAAATTTCACCGAAACGCGCCACAATAGCGCGCTCGCCTTCATTCACCACCATTAAAGATGACAAACCAATACCTAAGAGCACGGCGATAAGAATAACGCTTAATCTACCCATGGATTACTCCCTCCCTTGGCGAGTACGATCATCGCGGGATGGACGTCCACTCAAAGGCTCATTCGCGCGAGTCGTTGATACAGATGAAGAATTAACATTTTGCTGTGGCTTAGCTTCCAGCTCATTTGTCGCAGGCTTCTGCTGAATTAACTTATCTAGCGGTAGGTACATTAAGTTGCCGTTGTTCTTAGCATCAATCAGCACTTTATTCGTATCTGTCATCACTTGCTGCATTGTATCAAGATACAAACGCTTACGAGTCACTTCAGGCGCAGCTTGATACTCTGGTAATAACAACTCAAAACGAGCCACTTTACCGCGAGCCTCTAAGACTTCACGCTCTTTGTAAGCATTCGCTTGTTGCGCCATACGTTCAACTTCACCACGAGCTTTTGGTTCAATTTCACGGGCATAAGCTTCAGCTTCACGAATAAAACGTTGTTCATCTTCTTGGGCAGAAATCGCATCATCGAAGGCGTCTTTCACTTCTTCTGGCGGACGTGCCGGTAAGAAGTTAACGTCAACAACAGCAAGACCCAATTTGTACGGTTCAAGAATGCGCTCTAACTCTTTCCACGTATCGCGACGAATAGCATCACGGCCCGTAGTCAGAATATCATCCATCTTGTTATGTCCAATGACATAACGCAGTGCACTGTCAGTCGCTTCACGCAAACTGGCGTTCGCATCGACGGCACTAAATAGATATGAGTAAGCATCTAAAATACGATACTGAACATCAAGCTCAACTTTCACGACGTTTTCATCGGATGTCAGCATGCTACCAGACGCAGGAATAGAGCGAACCGATTGAATGTCGACGGGATAAATTTGGTCGATAAATGTGGCTTTCCAATGAAGTCCAGGGCCAATTTCGCCAGCGTGTTTACCAAATCGCAGTGCCACACCACGCTCAGCTTCTTTAATTGTATAAAAACCCGAAAGTCCCCAAACAACTACAGCAACAGCAAGAATGATGATTAGGCTAAACGAACTAAAAGACTGGCCTGAGCCATTTCCTTTGCCGCCAAAGCGCTTTGAAAGATTACGAAAAACCTCGTCAAGGTCCGGTGGTCCTTTGTCGTTACCACCTTTATTTCCCCAAGGATCATTACCCTTGTTACCGGGCTCGTTCCAAGCCATTTAGCACTCCATAAGTGGATGAAATAAATTAGATTATTAACAAACAGCTTCATCTATCGAATCTTCGAAGATGAAGGTTTCTAACTCACCCTGACTCTGTTTTGTTAATCGGCGCCAATCGGCGTCCGATAAACGAACAGACAAAATACAGTTCCCCAGATCGTCGTACTCTTTCTGCTGTATCGCATCCAGTCGATAAAACTGGCCAAGATAATGTCCAGCAGTTGCCGGAATTCTAAGTGTTAGCTCTTTAATCACCTCACCAATAAGCTCAGTGATGGCTTTCAAGAGCAAATCAAATCCTAAACGCTTCTGTGCTGACACCCAAACTCGAACGGGTTTGCCTATGTCGTTATATTCAATTCTTGGCGTCACATCTTCGAGTAAATCGATTTTGTTACAGACCACGAGTTGCATGACTTCATCGGCTTGGATGTCTTTCAGTACAGATTGAACCTGATCAAAATTATCCGCCATGTTTTCATCTGCACAATCAACTATGTGTAGTAATAACTCAGCTTGCCTTGTCTCTTGTAAGGTTGCCTTAAATGCAGCAACGAGATCATGGGGCAAATGACGAATAAACCCGACAGTATCCGCTAATATCACAGCACCATCAGGTAAATCTAACTTTCTTAGCGTAGGATCGAGTGTGGCAAATAGCTGATCTGCAGCATAAACATCAGATGATGTTAGGGCATTAAAAAGCGTTGATTTACCCGCGTTTGTGTAGCCGACTAATGAGACTGTCGACAAATCACTACGCTTACGTGCACGTCGACTCTGTTCACGTTGCTTATCAACTCGCTCTAAGCGTTTGTTGATATTTTTAATCCGTCCTCTGAGCAAACGTCTATCGGTTTCGAGCTGGGTTTCCCCTGGACCACGTAAACCAATACCGCCCTTTTGCCTTTCAAGATGCGTCCAACCACGGATCAGGCGAGTCGACATATGGCGCAATTGCGCTAGCTCCACCTGTAACTTACCTTCGTGAGTTCGCGCTCTTTGGGCAAAAATATCGAGAATAAGTGTCGTACGGTCGAGCACACGACACTGACACACTTGCTCAAGATTACGCTCTTGGGCTGGACTCAATGCATGATTAAAAATCACCACATTGGCTTCAGTCGCCGCCACTAATGCAGCTAACTCTTCGGCTTTACCAGAACCCACAAAAAATTTGCGATCCGGTGAACGTCGACTTCCAGTAATCACCCCGACTGATCTTGCCCCAGCTGATTCTACTAATAGCTGCAGCTCGACTAAATCTTCTCGGCGTTCCTCATCGGAAAAGTCGATATGGACAAGAACCGCAGTTTCTCCCGCCTCATAACGATCAAACAAGAAGCAAACTCCTCAGATAATACTTATTCGCCACTAGGCGCATCATCTTGAGCACCATATCCGCCTTGGGCATTTTGGTGACCAGTAACGTTGAATGGGCGTGCTGGCACGACAGTAGAAATAGCGTGTTTATAAACCATTTGGCTCACTGTATTTTTCAACAGAATGACAAATTGATCAAACGACTCTACCTGTCCTTGGAGTTTAATGCCGTTAACCAAGTAAATTGATACAGGAACGCGCTCGCGACGCAATGCGTTCAAAAATGGGTCTTGTAAAGATTGCCCCTTAGCCATTTTATTATTTCCTTTTTTAATTTATATAAAATAAATCGATATCAGTGATAGTTTTTTGTTTAGTTTTAGTATTATACAGCAAGGGCTAATAAGCTAGCGGCATTGACGCATAAGTATAACTAAATTCCCCTCAGCACCACTTTCAAGCCAATTCAACTCTGGCCAACTCCGCAACCATGTTAATTGACGCTTAGCCAATTGCCTAGTAGCAGCAACCGCTTTTTCGACCATAGTATCATAGTCAAACTCACCATCTAGGTATTGCCAGCACTGTCGATAACCGACACAACGCATTGAAGGCAAGTCTAAATGCAAGTCTCCGCGGGCTTTTAGCTCTGTGACTTCCTCAATAAAGCCCTGTTTGAGCATAATCGCAAAACGTTGCGCTATTAAGTCATGTAACACTTTGCGTTCGCGCGGTGCAATAGCAAACTGCACTACGTCATAAGGCAAGGGAGCTGACTTGGTCTGAGTCAACTCAGTCATGCTCTTGCCGCTTATTCTATAGACTTCCAGCGCTCTTGAAAGTCTTTGTGGATCATTAGGATGAATTCTTTCTGCCGACACGGGATCTATCTCCCTTAATTGGTCATGCAGTGCTTCCCATCCCTTTTCATCCGCCTCCGCTTGGATCTCGGCTCTAATGGCCTCATCCGCACTCGGCAAAGGTGACAAACCTTCGAGTAACGCTTTGAAATACATCATGGTTCCGCCAACTAATACTGGCGTTTTCCCCATGCTGACAATCTCTTCTATCTGGGCTATTGCATCGGCTCTAAAGTCGGCTGCCGAATAGCTTTCACTGGGATCACGAATATCAATTAATCTGTGCGGCCCGCGAGCCAGTTCGTCTGCTGAAGGCTTGGCACTGCCAATGTCCATACCACGATAAATTAATGCCGAATCGACCGAAATAATTTCACAGTTATGCTTTTCGGCCAATTCTAATGCTAAAGCTGTCTTACCTGAGGCCGTTGGCCCCATCAAAAATAACACTTTAGGCTGTAATTCTTTATTCACTTGCTTGCTCTTCTAGCCACGATTGCCAAGGTAAGAATATCGCTTTGTTGGCAATAAGCTGTTTTTTCTCTTCAGCTAACTGCGAAAATGCTGCCCAGACTTCTGGTGCCGAAACGAATCCCGTTAAACTGTGTTTTGCCAACCAAAACGCCAATGCGCTCGGCGCAGGTGTTTCAAAACGTAGCGATTGTAGCCATTCAGGGATCACTTTGGCTAACTGGCTCTCTCTGATATATGGGGGCACTTTCTTAATAATCAACTGCTGGTAACGAATTGTTAGTTCTAAACCTAATTGGCGGATCAGCGTGTCGTGTTCAGTGAGCACAGCCTGCCAATCCGCATCAGCCGCGACAGACACTGGCATCAATAAAGGCTGACCAATTAACCCCGTCGCTAGTTTAGCTTCAATCTCTTGGCATCGCGTCGCCAATGCTACTGATTTTATTGATAATAGACTGAGTTTATCTTCCGACGTCATCACCCAATATTGCCCATCTAATATCGATGGCATAGGTAACACAGACTGATAATCTTGATCTTTTACACTGTAAGAAGGGGTTTGCAGTAAAGCACCATAACTTGCTATTGCCGCCTTTGACGGTAATTCAGTACGTTGTCGAGATTCACCTACAGAATAACTGCCACGGCTGCTGTCTCTTGGCATTGTCATGCTGCCAAAAGCATTGGTTTGAGTGCCAAAACTGGCGCCTTCTCGTCCTGCGCCTACAGACTTTACTTGAACTGCAGGGGCTACTGAATCTTGAGCAGATTCAAGTGTATCAGTTTGCGCATTAACTAGAGCTGAGTCAGCGCCAAGTGCAAAAGGGGCAGCTATTCCAGCTGCGCTTGTTGGAGCATCCACAAACACATCTTCAACCTCATCCAAAGAGCTAGAGTCAACGAAGTTGAGCTCTCCTGCTTCTTCCAGCGCCGATTGCAATGCTTGCAGAATATAATCATGCACATAGCGACTCTGATGGAATCGCACCTCATGCTTAGCAGGATGCACGTTAACATCCACTTGATGGGGATCGATATCCAACATCAGCACGTAGCCGGGTTGTTCAATTTCTGCTTTTTGAGCAAAGGCTTGGCGCACTGCATGATTGACCAAGCGATCACGGATAAGGCGTCCATTGACATAAAAGTAATGGGTATCGCTGATAACCGGTGACCAAGGTGACTGCAAATAGCCACTGAGGCGCAAATCATCGTGTTGGCATTCAATCTTAAGCGCTTGCTCGGCAAATGGACGGCCACACACTTGCGTCAAACGCTGTAAATACTGGGCTTCATTCATGGCGGGACGATAATTACGTACTATCTTGCCGTTATGCGTCAGCGTGAAATGGATATCGCCGCGCACTAATGCAATGCGCTTTAACCATTCATCGATATGGGTAAATTCGGTTTTGTCACTCTTTAAAAAGCGTCTGCGAGCCGGTGTATTAAAGAATAAATCCACCACTTCAATCGTCGAACCAACTGGATGCGCGGCGGGCATCACTTTAACTGCCATGTCGGCACCTTCAGCATGGGCTTGCCACGCTTCGGTTTGCTCAGCCGTGCGTGAAGTTAAAGTTAAACGTGAGACTGAGCTGATACTGGCTAGCGCTTCACCACGGAAACCAAAACTAAGGATCGCTTCAAGATCATCTAAAGTGTGCAGCTTTGAGGTCGCGTGGCGCGATAAGGCTAGCGCGAGTTCATCTTTAGGTATGCCAGAGCCGTTATCGCGAATTTTAATCAGCTTGCTGCCGCCTTTGTCGATTTCAATATCGACTCGGCTCGCTCCTGCGTCGAGGCAATTCTCGACCAATTCTTTGACTACGGAAGCGGGTCTCTCAACCACTTCCCCCGCCGCAATTTGGTTGGCTAATTGCGGAGGCAGGATCTGAATGCCCATCATGCTTTCCTATTTAACTCTGGGGTATGACTAGCGTTTGCCCTAACTGCACCACATCGGACTTCATTCCATTCGCTTGTTTGATGCTGGACATTGGCACACTGTAACGTTGCGCGATTGCAGATAAAGATTCTCCGCGACGGACCTTATGTTTAACCTTTGTCGATACCGCATCGCCAACATAGGCTGTAGGTGTTCTCTCAGTTGGCGTTCTTTCTGCTGATGCTTTTGCTGTGGTTTTGGCCGGCTTAGCACTGCTAGAGCTTCCTCCCCTTCTTTGGGCAAGCAAAGTATCCGCTGGCGGATTGTTGTGATAGTAACGGCTCACCCCCTTATAAATAGCATTGGCAATGCTCTCTTGATGGCGACTACTTGACAGTAAACGCTCTTCTTTAGGGTTTGAAATAAAGCCCGTTTCAACCAAGATTGAAGGAATATCCGGTGACTTCAGCACGGCTAAACTCGCGGACTCAGGGCGACTTTTATGCAATTGAGTCACACCACCTAAATCTTTTAAAATATCCCCCGCAACAGAATGGCCAATTGCCATCGAACTGTTCATCGACATATCGAGCAGCGTCATAGCCAAATACTGTTCATTATCCGTGTTTTGGATAATCTCACCCGCGCCGCCCAGCAGCTCAGAGTGTTTCTCTTTTTGCTCTAACCAACGACCAATTTCACTATTAGCACGACGCATTGATAGCACCCATACGGAGGCGCCACGTGGATTGGGCGAGGTAAAGGCATCCGCATGGATAGAAATCAGCAGATCTGCCTTACTGTTGCGCGCCAGTTCAGAGCGTTTATTTAAATTCACAAAATAATCACCAGTACGGATCATCACAGCACGCATGCCTGGCGTGTCATTGATTTTGCTGGAAACACGTCTGGCGATTTCTAGGGCGACCTTTTTTTCATAAACACCAGAAGGACCAATGGAGCCAGGATCGTCGCCACCATGACCCGCATCAATTGCAATGACAATATCGCGGGATGATTGCGCCGCTTGGGTGACAGTTTTGACGGGTGTAGATGACACGATAGCCGTTGCCGTAGTTAACGTTTTATCTTCTAAATCAACAACTAGACGATTGCCATAGGGCGCAGTAACAGGCAAAGAAAACAAGCTTGCATTTAATGGTTTTACGAGATCGATCACTAAGCGCAAATCACCTTTAGTCGGTGACTTACTGATCCGCACGCCCTTAACTAACTTACTGTTGTTTTCAAGATTTTTAAGCACAACTTTAGCAGTGGTCTTTTTTAAATCCACCACTAAACGATTAGGGCCATCTAAAGAGAAATAGGTGTAATCAGGCACTCCACTCAAGTCAAACACGATTCGAGTTGACTCAGGCGCGGCCCAAATACGTACGCTTTCTAACTGATTAGCAGCATGGGCCACCACAGAGAAAAAAGAACACAAAGAAAGAATAATAATTTGAAAATACGGGTTATTTTTTATCATTTTAGTTTTTATTTTATCGCTTTTAATAACTTTTCACCTGGCTCAGACAAGGCCTCTATGCATATTTCTCGCCCACTATTTTGATAACTTAAATGCATATGGACATCGGCAGCGGGCAGTAACCCCTCTCCCTTATCTGGCCATTCAACAATGCACAGACTCTTATCCGTAAAGTAATCGCGGATCCCCATAAACTCGAGTTCTTCTGGATCGTTTAAACGATACAAATCAAAATGATAAACTTCGACACCTTCTAGCTCATATGGTTCAACTAAAGTGTAAGTCGGGCTTTTAACTGCACCTTTATGGCCTAATCCCTGAATTAAGCCACGACTCAGCGTCGTTTTACCGGCTCCTAAATCACCCGTAAGATACAGAGTCAAAGGCGCTTGGACATGGCGGGCTAATTTTTGCCCAACCGCAATAGTGTCGTCTTCGTTGTCTAAGAAAAAAGTTAACTCTGTCATATCCGCTTATATCACTGCTGTTATTGATGGAGAAGCGACTCAATCCTAAAAAGGCACAGGGCACATAACAAAGTCCAGCCCCGCTTGAGTCTCACATTCCGCCTAGAGTAAATCACTATTCACTAATTGGCGAATAAAAGGCATTAAATCGCTCGCTAACATACCCCGTTCTCCCTGTATTGCCGCAAGATCAGCGGCGCAACCATGTACGACTACGCCAAGCACAGTTGCCTGCATATTATCCATTCCCTGAGCCATGAGCGCGCCTATAATACCAGATAACACATCGCCACACCCACCACTGGCAAGCCCAGGGTTGCCGACTGGTGCCACTACCATTTGCTGACCATCAAAAATGACCGTTCCTGCGCCTTTTAGCAGTACAACACCGCCGTACTTTTGCTGTATCGCGCGAACAGCGGCAAATCTGTCCTGTTCAATATCGACCACGGTACAACCAAGTAAACGCGCCGCCTCACCCGGATGTGGTGTTAGTACCCAATTCGTTTGGCGCCTTGGTTCATTACTGAGCAAATTCAATGCATCGGCATCTAAAACACAAGGCTTATCGCTCAAGCCCACGGCTTTAAACAAATTATACCCCCAGTCATGCTTACCTAAACCAGGGCCAAGCACGATAACCTGCGCCCAACCAAGGCGCAGATACACTTCCATATCGACTAAATCACAACCCCAAAACATCAGTTCAGGACGGGAGACATTCACCGTCAGTTGATGCTCAGGTCGACTAATCACAGTGACTAATCCCGCGCCTGCACGTAGGCAAGCCTCACTTGCCAGTCTCACGGCGCCAGCCATGCCCATATCCCCACCAATTACAGTGACTTTGCCCGATTGGCCTTTATGGCTATCCCGTGCTCGGGCGGCAAAATAGTCCTTAAGAGTCTCTCTTCCAACTCTTTGTGCGCTCGCTTCAGCAAAGAAAGGCGTTAATCCTAAATCTGCAAATTCAAGCTCGCCACTGTAATGCCGCGCCTTACCTGTTAACACACCTTGCTTTACACCACCAAAACATAAGGTGATATCCGCCATCACAGCAACACCTACTACGGCGCCTGTATCAGCAATGACTCCAGAGGGTAAATCAAGGCTCAATACCCAAGCCGAATTGTCATTGATGGCACGGATATATTTAGCCATATCGTCGCGTACAGCATCATGTACCCCCGTACCTAACAGACCATCGACTATGATTTTCGCAGCGAGAATAGGTTCAACCTCTAACGGCAGTAATTTTCCACCTTCAGCAAGATAATGGGTCAATGCTTGCTGACACTCAGGTGTACCTGCCGCTGACGTCATCATCACAGAAACGTCCATACCACTGGCACGGGCTAGACGGGCGCACACTAAAGCATCGGCACCATTGTTACCGCTGCCAGCAAGGATTAACACAGGTAAGACTTTGGAGCTATGTTTCGCTAAACACTCAAAAGCCGCCGCGCCAGCACGCTCGACCAATTCATAGAGACTAGAGACTCCCTGAGACACCGCACTCAGTTCCGCTTCGCGAACTTGTGTTTGGGTGTATAGAGCTTTGGGAAATTGCGATAGATCTTGTGCCATGAAGGATCTCCTTAGACACCAATGACTCCATTTCACAATGAGTAATCTCACCATAGAAGTCTTGGCAGAATTGAGCAAGGCCAATAAAAATCAGCCAATAGATCAAGAAAGTAGCAAAAAAAGCAGCGAGAAATTATGACGTAAATCAGTTCAGGCGCAGAAACCCGCCCAAATGGAGCAAAGTAGAGTAAAAGTTGCCGATACAAAGTCGACATAAAAACCAAAGCCAGCACTGGGCTGGCTTTGAGAATCGAGAAAAAATGACGGTTTAGATATCGTCCATCCGAATCGTACTATGGACTAAACGTTGCTGCTGAGTTTTCTCTACTCGGATCAAATTAGCTAACGCATTGCGCGCATCTTCTGCCGTGGTTGAATTAACTGTTTTTTCTAACAAACCAATCAGACGATTCTCTAGGTCTAAATGTAAGTTGAGCACATCATCTTCATTCATATTTGCGGGCAACATAGTATCTTGGCAACGCTTAGTAAAGTCTTCAAAAGTAAAGTCTTTATACCAAGTATCAAGAATACGATGTGGTGCTTCATCCATATAATCACGCAGTTTTTCTGCCATGGTTTTTTGGTGTGATTCAAAATACTCCAACATCATTTTCACACGAGCCGAGTCAGCTTGATTGTTGAGTCGGCCATAGAGTTGCGCCATATCTAAGCGGCAATTTGCCACATACTCGAGTAGATCACGTAATTGTTGAATACGCATATAATGCACTCCATTGTCAGGCCAACTACTTGGCGCTATTAATTTTGTCTAATTCCATTATGTGAGTAAAAGCGTTACGAATATTTGAACAAGGTCATAATTTAACTTTCACGCAGCTATCTAATTTAGGAAAACTTGAAGAAACACGCTATAGATCACGCATCTAAATCCTATCACACTGTTTTGTATAAAAGAGAAAAGCCAAAAGAGATCTCAACACACTTAGCCCAAAGGGTATTCGTAAGTCTTTAGTTGCAGATGGTAAATTTGAGATAGAGGGCTTGAAGTAGATAGCAGTGAATCAAGACAAATACAGATGAGCGAATTGAGGGAATTATGTGAGAAGTACAGCGACATTATGCACTTAACCAATTGAAAGTTAAATAAACAATAAGGAAATGGAACGAAATTGGAGCGACATAATTTTGATCAAGAGCAGTTCGAACCGATGACCTATACCTTGACTAATTTAACAATCACAAAGGTATCGCCATATCAAAAATCACCACTGAGCTAATGTCAATTGAGTAATCTGATAGTGGAATATTTAGGAAATTGGAGCGACATATCGGGTTCGAACCGATGACCTATACCTTGGCAAGGTATCGCTCTACCAACTGAGCTAATGTCGCATAATTATCGCTGTCACATCAGCCTTCAACATTCAAAAAGGTATCGTCTATCAACCTTTATCAACTGAGCTAATGTCGCATAATCTGTATTAATGATTTKGTAAATCACTAAGTTTTAATTTGGAGCGACATATCGGGTTCGAACCGATGACCTATACCTTGGCAAGGTATCGCTCTACCAACTGAGCTAATGTCGCATAATCTGTATTAATGACTTGGCAAATCACTAAATTTTAATTTGGAGCGACATATCGGGTTCGAACCGATGACCTATACCTTGGCAAGGTATCGCTCTACCAACTGAGCTAATGTCGCTTTTTTGCATCGCTGCTACATTTGCCTTCAACATTAATAAAGGTATCGTCTATCAACTTTTATCAACTGAGCTAATGTCGCTTTTTGCATCGCTGCTACACTTGCCTTCAACATTAACAAAGGTATCGCCTATCAACCTTTATCAACTGAGCTAATGTCGCATTCAATCTAAATGACCGTACATCTCTGTTCGCATCAAAAAGTTGAGGCCGCATTATATGAAAAATTCATGCGGCTGCAACCCCTTCTTGCATATTTATCTACTGATCGGTCAAATTTTAAATACTTTGCTGCGATAATACTGCAATTCAGCGATCGACTCTTGGATATCCTGCAGGGCTTGGTGAGTATTTTGCTTCTTAAAGCCATCCATGGTTTCTGGGCTC
Organism: Shewanella sp. SW32; assembly: GCF_025653365.1. Classification (NCBI taxonomy): domain Bacteria; kingdom Pseudomonadati; phylum Pseudomonadota; class Gammaproteobacteria; order Alteromonadales; family Shewanellaceae; genus Shewanella; species Shewanella sp. SW32. The sequence goes on from NZ_JAKKSJ010000008.1 coordinate 63,878, forward strand.
CAACGCTTCACTAGCTCTTTAATCGTACTGACATCCACATTGCGGTAGTGGAAATAATCTTCCAGCTCGCGCATATAACGATTTAAAAAGCGTCTATCTTGACCAATGCTGTTACCACACATTGGAGAGGCGCCCTTAGGAACATACTGTTCTAAGAAGGCAATCGTCTTAGCCACGGCTTGCGCTTCGGTTTCTTGGCTAACACGAACGCGGTCAATCAACCCTGACTCACCATGGTGCTTTTGATTCCAATCATCCATAGCGGCCAGCACATCATCTGACTGATGAATCGCGATAACCGGACCTTGACCGATAATATTGAGTTCTTGATCTGTCACTAAAGTGGCAATTTCAATGATCCTGTCGACGTCGGGCTCTAACCCTGTCATTTCCAAATCGATCCAAATGAGATTATTTACATCTGCCGTCATAAATCAGCCTTATCGTGTCAGTTAGCCTAAATTCAGGCTTTTTTATTCAAGAGCGTGTATCATACTGCTTTTTTCCAACACAAAAAATCACCTAATTGACGAAGACGAATCAGTGAGTAAAAAGAAACCCCTAAGCCAAGGTCAATTACGCCGTATGCGCGCTAATCACGAGAAGCGACTCAATCGTGATAGTGGCGATAAAAATACGCCAGAGTTACAGGATAGTTCATTGGGGCAAGAACAGCCCGGTACTGTGATTTCACGTTTTGGCCAACATGCCGACATAGAAACTGAAAGCGGCCAAATTGTGCGCTGTAATATTCGCCGTGCCGTCACAAGTTTAGTGACTGGCGATAAAGTGATCGTACGCTTAGCCATTGAGAGCCAAGCCAATAGCGGCATCGCAGGTATTGTTGAAGCCGTTCATCCACGTCGCTCATCACTTACACGCCCAGATTTATACGATGGCGTGAAAATCATCGCCTCGAATATCGACCAGATTTTGATTGTCTCCTCGGTATTACCCAGCTTTACCACCCAGATCATCGACCGTTATTTAGTGGCTGCCGAAGATACCGATATTCCGCCTATCATCATTTTGAATAAAATTGACTTGCTCAATCCCGATGAAGCGCAGGCAATCGATGAAGCGCTACAGCGCTACAAAGACATTGGCTATCCGGTTTATAAGGTTAGCAGCAAGCTCGGTGATGGTATCGATACCATCAAAGGCATACTCAAAGATAAAGTCAGCGTGTTTGCTGGCCAATCTGGTGTGGGTAAGTCATCGATCATCAATGCATTACTACCCGATGCAGAGCTTATTATCGGCGATGTTTCCGATAACTCAGGTTTAGGCCAACACACCACCACCACAGCCAAACTGTTGCACTTGCCTAGTGGCGGCGATTTAATCGACTCTCCGGGCGTGCGCGAATTCGCCCTATGGCATCTTCCTGCACAACGTGTCGGCTGGTGCTTTATCGAGTTTCGCGAGTATCTTGGCGCATGTAAATTCCGCGATTGTAAACACGGTGACGATCCCGGCTGTGCACTGCAAGAAGCCCTGAGCCAAGGTAAGATCAGCGCAGATCGCTTTAATAATTACCATAAAATTATCGCCAGCTTAGATGAACAACGTCATGCCCGCCATTTCCGTGCGGCCACTGATGAATAACGACTTATTGATAAATAACAACAGTCTCAGCAAAGATTGAGCAGTAAGAAAAGGAATTGAAATTGGATAAAGTCAAAATAGCGCTGCAGTACATGCTGCCAAAACACTTGTTATCTCGTTTAGTGGGTAAACTCGCTGCAGCCGAAGCTGGCGCCTTAACCACGGCCGCCATCAAGTGGTTTATCAAGCAATATAAAATTGATATGAGCGAAGCGGCGCAGAGTGAGCCTGAAGCCTATAAAAGCTTTAATGCTTTTTTTACCCGCGCCCTCAAACCCGGTATTCGTCCGTTAGATATGGACGCCGATATCATGGTGCATCCCGTCGATGGTGCGGTAAGTCAGTTAGGCCCAATCAAAAACGGTCGCATCTTCCAAGCTAAGGGTCATCACTATTCATCGTTAACCCTGCTTGGCGATCAAGCCGAAGATGCTAAACGCTTCGAAGGCGGTGATTTTGCGACTATCTATCTGGCGCCTAAAGACTATCACCGTATCCACATGCCGATTAAAGGCACGTTATCAAAAATGACCTATGTACCTGGCGAACTGTTTTCGGTGAATCCGTTAACGGCGAGACACGTACCCGGTCTATTTGCCCGTAACGAACGCGTTGTGGCGATTTTTGAAACCGAATTAGGTCCATTGGCCATGGTATTGGTTGGCGCAACGATTGTTGCCAGTATTGAAACTGTATGGGCTGGCACAGTCACGCCGCCGACAGGTAAGCAAGTCTTCACTTGGGAATATCCAACCCAAGGCCCAGATGCCATCACCTTAGACAAAGGTGAGGAAATGGGTCGCTTCAAGTTAGGCAGTACTGTAGTGATGTTGTTTGCTAAAGATGCTATCGCGACCTTTGCTGAAGGTGTCGAAGCCGAAGCAGTGACTCGTATGGGACAAGCCTTCGCTAACCTGAAAGACGTTAAGCAAGCGGATTAAGCTTTCTTGAGTTCTGCTAAACCTTCGGGATTAATTGAATTGCATCTGGCTGTGCTGCTATTTGGCGGCACAGCTTTGTTTTCTAAATTAATCCCGCTCAGTGCCCTCGACATCACCTTTCTACGCTGTATCGTCGCAGCCACTGTGTTAGGTTTGCTAGTCAAATTCAGCCGCAAACGTTTAACGCTGGCAAGCAAACAAGATTATCTAGTCGCAATCGGGCTTGGGGTTATCGTCAGCCTGCATTGGGTGACTTATTTTGCGGCCATGCAATTATCGTCGGTCGCCATTGGCATGATTGCGTTTTTCACCTATCCGGTGATGACAGTGATTACCGAGCCGTTGCTGACAGGTAATAAGATAAAATTACACGATATGATCAGCGGCGTGTTAGTGCTGATAGGGGTGATATTACTGATCCCTGAAGCCAATTTAGGTAACGACACTACGCTGGGCATTGCCATCGGCATAGTGTCCGCCATCTTGTTCACTGCCCGTAACTTATTGCACAAACGCTACTTTTCCCAGTACAGCGGCCCACATGCTATGTTCTACCAAACCTTGGTCGCCGTCGTGTTCCTAATGCCGTGGCACCAAACGGAACTGAACAGCATCTCATTAGAAGTGTGGGGATTAATTATTTTACTCGGCGTCGTCTTTACCGCAGCGCCACATGCGCTATTTACTTCCGCACTGAGGCAACTCAGCGCCAAAACGGTTGGGCTAGTCTCTTGCTTACAGCCCTTTTATGGTGCCATGTTAGCGCTGATCATTTTAGGTGAAGAGCTCAATCTCAACACCCTAATTGGTGGCACTATCATAGTCGCGACCGCCATCTTCGAAACCCATCAATCGCACCAATCACAGCGGCGAAAAAAGAACGCCTGAAACATACCAATCTCAACGCAATTTGGCTAATATGGAGCGTCTTTCGCCCCTAAATGTCTTTAGCCTATATGCCACGTATTTTATTGTTCATTATTGCTTTTTTCACATTTTCCGCACTTGCCAATTCGCCTTTGCAGTTGGACAAACGTCTTGGCATGAACAAGCAAGATCAGCAACAAAATCTCAGCATTGATGAACAAATTAACGAACTAAAAATTAACATAGAAAAACTCGCCGCCAACGCAGCCAGTTTCCAACAAGCGCAGATTGATTTTGAGCAACATAAGAAGCGCACTAACCAAGCGCTGAAAGACGCCTATAAGCCTTTATCACTAGAAAAAGGTACTGACCTCAGCCAGCAGGCTTCCATGGCCTATATTCGCTTGTCTGAACTTAAAGAAAGCGAATCCACCCTTGGCCGACAAGTTAACGATTTATTACTACGTCACAATGACTTACCTACCGTTATCGCCAGCGCGAGGCAAACAGTCGCCCAAAACAAAAAAGCAGAACTCGCCCCGCTAGATACCCCTACGGGAGAGTTACAGCAAACTCAACGACTCTTCTTTGAACAAAGCCTTGCCACCGATGAAGCAGAACTTGCCAGCAGCCAAAAACGCATTGAACTGACGCAATTACAATTACAGCTAGTCCGCCAACAACTGGTGCAGCAAGAAGCCTTGATCGAAACCATCAATAAGGCAATCAATAAACAACGTCAGCAACAAACGGATGCCACCCTAGCCAAAAACTTAGTTAATACCGAAAAAGTCATCGATCCTATCACCCGTAATATTGCCGACACTAACCAGATTTACGGCCAAAAGCTGCAAACGTTAACTTTGCAGATCAATAATGTGGTCGAACAGCAGGAACAGGCAGAAACCCAATATCAATCCCAAGCTAAACAACTGGCAAACATCCAAGAGCAGATCACTTGGGTCAAAATGAACTCCGCCTTTGGTGAGCGCTTTTTGCAGATGTTGCAATCACTGCCTAAACCACCGAATCACGAAAAACTGCAAACGCTGATCGCCGATGCGCGCTTAGACAGATACCATTTAGAGCAGCAACAAGCCCTCAATGAGCAAGAATTAGAACAACCCGGCTTATACAATGAGCAGCAGATTAAGCTCTTACACTCGCAACAGAGTTTGATCTCGCAGTTGATGCAAAGCTATGACCAATACTTAAGTGAATTAGGCAAGCTGAAGGTCAATTACCAACAACTGAGTCAACAGAATCTCACCCTCAAAAATACCCTTAACGAACATTTATTCTGGGTGCCTAACGCTGCAAGTATCAGTAAGTTATGGCTTACGGATCTTGAGCGCAGCACGGTTTGGCTTGTGCAACAAGCACAGTGGGATGAACTGGGAAAAGCCTGGGATGAACAAAACGATTATTGGTCTTGGTGGATCATATTGCTGGTACTGTGTTTAGTCGTACAAGACTTGATCACGCCTAAATTCAATCGCTTGCTAAATCATTACACCACTTATGTGGGCAATGTGACCCAAGATAAATTCATTTACACTCTCAAAGCGCTCGCCTGCAGTATCAGCTATGCGTTGATAAAACCTTTCCCAGTGATCATGGCGGGATTGATTTTCTATCATTCCGATCGCAATTTTGTGCAAGCAGTGGGTATGGGCATACTGGCGATTGGTTTAGTGTATCTCTTATATCGCTTTATCTTTATTCTGACACTCGACAAAGGCGTACTCGTGGGCCATTTCAAACGCCCCTCAAAACTCATCCAAGCGGGACAATCACGGCTCAGACACTTTGTGCTGATTGCTAGCCCATTATTGGGTCTGATGGGCTTTACCGAAGTGCTCGACACATCACTGGTGCGTAATAGCATAGGCCGCGGCGCATTCATTATTTTCTGTATCGTTTTATTCTTGTTATACAAAGATATTTTAATCCTCAGCCGTAAAAACTCAGATGCCAAGAAAGACGGTAAAAACAAAAAACTCATTCAGAAAATGCTCTGGACCTTGCTGATTTCTGTGCCGCTTTTAAGCGCAGTGTTAGCCTTTAGGGGTTACTACTTCACCGCTTTCCAAATGCTGTTACAACTGCAATTATCTATCGTGCTGGGTCTGGGTTTCTTGCTCTTATACCAATTGATCAAACGGTGGATGTTAATCGAACGCCGCCGTATCGCCTTCGATCGCGCTAAGGCAAAACGTGCCGAACGCTTAGCACAAAGGGAAAAAGGCGAAACACATCACCCTTCCGTCGATGGACTCGATACCTACGAAGAACCCGTAGTCGATCTCGAAACCATTTCGAGCCAATCCCTTGGCCTAGTGCGTTCACTCTTGTTATTGGCCTTTTTAGCCAGTTTGATTGGTCTGTGGACTCAAACCCATACAGCGCTGTTTTCTTTCCTCGATGGCATTACGCTGTGGACGACCAATACCAGTGTAAATGGCTTAGAGCAACAATTACCCATTACCATGAAGTCACTGATGTTTGGACTGATAGTGGTGGGTTTCTCGTTAATGATTGCCACCAATTTACCCGGCCTACTTGAGCTAATGATCCTGCAAAGGCTTGATCTCTCGCCTGGAACGGGTTTTGCGATCACAACCGTCAGTCGTTATCTGGTGGTTTTCCTCGGACTATTAATCGGCTTCTCTAATCTCGGGATGGAATGGTCTAAGTTGCAATGGCTGATTGCCGCACTGTCGCTCGGTTTAGGTTTTGGTTTACAAGAAATTTTCGCCAACTTTATCTCAGGTTTGATCATTTTATTTGAGAAACCCGTGCGGATTGGCGACACAGTGACAATTCGCGATTTAACAGGGACAGTCAGTAAAATCCAAATTCGGGCGACCACCATTATTGACTGGGATAGAAAGGAAATTATCATCCCGAACAAGGCCTTTATCACAGAGCAGCTGATCAACTGGTCCTTGTCAGATCCTATTACTCGGGTCATTGTTTATGTGTCGGTGGCGCGGGATTCAGACCCTGCCAAAGTTGAAGCGACCCTGTATCAAGCGGTGCAAGAGTGTGAAGATGCACTTGCCAGCCCAGAACCTGAAGTCTGGTTTGCCGGATTTGGTAAACATACTCAAGATTATGAAGTGCGCGCCTATGCAAAAGATATGTCGGCACGTTGGCCACTGCGCCATGATTTACATAAACGAGTGACTAAAAAACTCAAAGAAAACAATCTCGAACTCGCCTATCCGCAGATGGAAATCCATATTAAGAATGGTCAAAGTCGAGAGCAACAAGGCATTATTAGAAGCTAATAGGATCGCAGAACATGCTTATTTTTGCTCACCGCGGCGCCAGCGGTTATCAGGCCGAAAATACCTTAGCCGCCATGGCTAAAGCGTTAGAATTGGGTACACAAGCCGTCGAACTCGATGTACATAATGTCGAAGGTGAGTTAGTCGTGTTTCACGACCGAAGACTCGATAATAAAAGCTCGGGCACGGGCGTCATTCACTTAGTGAGCAAGGACTACCTAGCAAGCATCAATGTGAAAGGTGAATCCATTCCGACGCTATGGCAAGTACTTGAGCTGATTGCGGGGCGCTGCATAGTCAATATAGAGTTAAAAGGCATTAATACCGTCACGCCGTTAATCGACTTATATCCAAAGGCTATGAGTCAGCTTGGTTTTAATAAGGAGCAGTTACTGATCTCTTCCTTTAATCACCCCTATCTGCATGAACTTAAACAAGTGTTGCCGGATGCGTTAGTCGCACCACTGCTTGCCAGTATTCCACTCGAAGGGGCTGCCGTGGTAAGCGAACTGAATGCCTATTCATTGCATTTAGATGTGAGTTTTATCAGCCAAGCGCTAGTAGACGACGCCCATAACCGAGGTGCCAAGGTTTATGTTTATACTGTCGATCATATTGATGATATTCATGCGCTTAAGCAGATAGGTGTCGATGGCGTGTTCAGCAATTACCCCGATCGCGCCATGCAAGCCTTAACCCAAAAGGCAATGGCCGATTACTCTGGCTACTTTGAGTAGCGGCAAAAATAATAACGATATTAAGCTTGGCTATTTCGCTGAGCCCAATAACCGATAAAAATAAACATGGCCACAATTAACAGAAACATCCAATGGGATGGCATAGCCACTATGTGTCTTGCCACCCAAGGCGTGGCTTTCACGATTAATAGGCCATAGCCAAAGGCATTCACAATAATAAAAACAAATGTCCGCAGCACAAAAGAATGCCCCAACAAATGACGCCTTAAGATACGATTTACATCCGCTGAAAAAACCAAAATAAGACACACCACCATAGCGGTAGCAATATCGAAGGCCCAAGGGCGAAGCATATTACCTAACTGGGCAATAATGGCGACTAATTGATCAAACATAGACTTAACCTAAAAAGATGCAGCGCAATCCATCTTAGCGGCCGCGACAGCACATTGAAAAATAACAATAACCAAGCATAAAGGGAGACGCCATGGGGCACAAGTTACTCTTGCTAACAAAGGCAAATCAACAGTACCGCGACTTGATTGAAGCGCAGAAACTCCCAGATTTAACGTTACTCGACGATAATCCTACGGGCATAATTGATGCAGATATTTGGTTAGCCGAACCTAAACTTGCCGCGCCCCTATTGCCCCATGCTAAAAATCTGCAATGGTTACAATCAAGCTTTGCTGGCATAGATGCCCTGATGAGTCCAAGGGGCAGAAAAGACTATCAACTCACCAATATTAAAAGCATTTTCGGCCCGCTGATGAGCGAGTATCTATTCGGCTATTTACTCGCGCATATCCGCGGCCATCGTTTTTATCGCCAGCAACAAGGACAAAAACAGTGGCTGATTCAACCCCAGCAGCGCCATTCAAGCCTACAGGGAATGCGATTACTCTTACTCGGTACTGGCTCAATTGCCCAGCATCTCGCGAAGACGGCAAAGCACTTTGGCATGCATGTCACAGGGATCAATCGAAGTGGTAATACCGTAGAAGGTTTTGATGCCATAGAAGCGATGGCCAATTTGGGCCAAGTGTTAACACAGGCCGATGTGGTTGCAAATCTACTGCCAAGCACTCCTGCAACGCATAATCTTCTCAATGCTGACATGTTAGCTATGTTAAAAACTGATGCAGTGCTGTTTAACGTCGGCCGCGGTGATGTACTCGATCTCGATGCACTCAATATCCAACTTATCGCTAATCCTAGTCAGCAAGCGATCCTCGATGTATTTGCTCAGGAACCTTTGCCCAATAGCCACCCTATTTGGGAACGGGAAAATGCCGTGATCACGCCGCATATTTCGGCGCCAAGCCATCCTGCACAAATCGTCGATATCTTTAGCCAAAACTATCGCCGCTACATCATGGGTAAACCACTGCAGAATCGAGTCGACTTTAGTAAAGGTTATTAGATCAGAGATAAGAAATTGAGTTAGAAATCAGTAAAAGAAAAGGCAATAGTCAGACTATTGCCTTTTTTATCTTAAATTTTAGTCAGTTAAATCCTAAAGCTGCGCTTTAAGAATTGCTCGACTAATACCGAGTGAGAATCCATCTCGCGAGTCACTTCGTCATTCAAGCCGACCATTTCACTGCCGAGTTGATGGCTAGAATGGGTAAATTGCGACACATTCACCACGCTGCGATTCATCTCATTTGCCACACTCGATTGCTCTTCAACCGCGCTGGCAATATGGTGCGTCATATCGGTAATGGTCGAAATGGCCTCACGAATCGTACGTAATGCCGTACCCGCTAAATCCGCCGTTGAAATACATTCAGCAGCGGCAACCACTCCTTGCTGCATGCTGATAACAGCTTTATTCGTCCCCTGCTGCAACAGATTAATCATACTGTGGATTTCTTTGGTGGCATCGTGAGTACGTTGTGCCAGCGCCCGCACTTCGTCAGCAACGACAGCGAAGCCACGACCTTGCTCACCCGCTCGAGCCGCTTCAATTGCTGCATTCAATGCCAGTAAATTCGTCTGCCCCGCAATACTCTGAATCACATCGAGCACTGTGCCAATATCTTTACTGTGGGCTTCTAACTCAGCAATCACTTTTGACGTTTGTTGCAGTTGCTCCGCCATGGCTTGAATCGAGCGAATAGTACTCGACACCGTTTTATCACCATTGATGGTTTCAGCGGATGCCATTTGCGTGGCACTCGCCGCATCGGCACAATTGGAGGACATATCGCCTAATGTGGCGGTCATTTCCTGCATAGCTGTAGCAACTTGTTCTATTTCAGATAGTTGAGCCTGACTGGTACTCTGGATTTGTTTGCCCTTGGCGGCAGATATTTTGGCCTGTTCTGACACATTATAACAGGAATCCGATGCACGCCCAAGAATCGACTTAAGCTCTGAATTCTGCATTTGCAGTGCTAAATCAATCGCGCCAAGATCGTCACAGTTACCACTATAGATATGAGCCATCAGCGGATTATCGTAGATATGCTTTGCCTTAGCCACTATCGCGTAATAGCGACTCAGCACCAGATTACCGCCCACTAGCAATACTAGAACACTTATCGCTAGGGCAATAAAGCCCATTAAGCCAATTTGCAGAGCAAGGTAAAGCATAGGTAGCATGGCAACCAATGCGAGTAACAGCAATTTAACTGGCATATCCAAGGTACGTTTTAACGCGCTGACGCTGCCCTTTTTGTTCAACTCCGCATAGGCTATTTCTGCACGCTTAACCTGATCGCGCGTGGGTTTAGTGCGTACAGATTGAAACTCGACGACTTTGCCATTAACTGAAATCGGTGAGACATAGGCATCGACCCAATAGTGATCGCCATTGGCGCAGCGGTTTTTTACTATCCCTTTCCAAGGCTCGCCTTTTTTGATGCATCGCCACAGATCTTCAAATGCTTGCGGAGGCATATCTGGGTGACGCACCATGTTGTGGGGCTTGCCTAGCATGGCATCGAGGTCGTAACCGGCAACGGTACAGAAAGATTGATTGGCGTAAGTGATATGACTTTGAGTATCCGTAGTCGACAATAAAATCCAATCCGCTGGATAATCATATTCTCGCTGTGTAACTGGTAGATTAGTTCTCATGAAACCTTATGGATCTTTGATTAATTCTTCGTTATTCATCCATGAGTTATCCATCCGTGAGGCATCATCACCCTGACTCTGTATTCCTAAACCTACTTCTAAAACTGCCTAGCTTTTTAGTGCTAAAACACACCTAGCATAGACGATAAAACGTGCGCCATGTAACAAAAGCGTTAAAGTATGAAAATCGCCCAAAAACATGATTGCATTTGATAAGCGTTTTCATTTAGAATTAGCGCAATTCGATTGGAGACTAATATATGTACGTTTGTCTTTGCCATGCGATCACTGATACGCAAATTAAAAACGCAGTAAGCCAGGGCGATAGCTCGCTTGCTGACGTAAAAAAGCGCTTAGGTGTTGCCGATCAATGTGGTAAATGCGCCAGAATGGCAGTGCAGATCATTCAGAATCAACTAGAGCTTGAGCCTAATTATTACGAAGTCGCATAGAATTCATCACGAATAGCGTGGTAAAGGGTAACTCACTCACCAACAAACTTCAGACAAGTTAAATACACGCTGACTCAAGCAAACTTAATCCAGCTCAAGCAAACTCAATCCAAAAAAGTCCCGCGACAACAAAGCCTTCTATCCGCCACTTCGTCTTAAATAATCTTGCCAGTTTAGACTTTAGATATGATGTTTTAATGACAAGCCCCACTGAACTCCAAGCTCGAAAGCCGCGAATAATTCAATGGGGTTACAGATCCAACTTCCGAGTCAAGCCTACTTACGTTTCAACAAATAAGCCGCTTCATTAAGCCAAGGCACTGCTTTCTTAATAAAACGTGGATTGTCGGCCAACACATCTTGCGACGCTAATACTTCAATATCAAAATCCTCACTCAGATGCTGATCTACCCAAGTAGGGGATACAGCAAAAGGCGGGCCGATAAGGGATTCTTGCGGATAATCTAAAGTCACTAATAAACCGACACTACCGCTAGGTAATAAGCTCGCTAACTGCTTGGCATATTGTACACGCATACTTTCTGGCCATGCGATCAAAGCCGCGCGATCGTAAAAAGCCGTCACGTCTTGGGTGATAGTCTTAGGTAGGGTGAAAATATCGCCTTGATACAAGCTGATCTGTTCGGTTTGATAGTGCTGGTGTTCACCCACGGCCGTTTGCGTCATCTCGAGTTGGTTATCGCTAAAAAATTGCTGTACAGCCAATTCATTCAACTCACACCCTATGACCTGATGCCCCTGTTCTGCGAGGAAACACATGTCTAGCGACTTACCACATAAGGGCACAAAAACCTTGGTATCTGCGGGTAATGCAAGCTGCTGCCAATACTTAACGAGGAAAGGATTGATGTCTTGCTGATGAAAACCTATCTGTTGCTGCTGCCACTTTTCATGCCAAAAACCGGGTTCCATGGGTTTATCTCTATTCGCTAATGTTGTCCTTACTCTAATGACATTTTAAAGTGGATGCAAAGCCTCCTGCCATTCGGCAAACTCAGCAATGTAAAGACTAACTTACTGATCTAACGTGGCTTGCACTTTACGCAGCCAAACACAGTTATCGCATTGGCATTGACGGCGTGATAAATGATGTGGGCTTAAAGATGAGTCGATAAAGTCCACGGCGATCAACAACTGCTGTTTTAACTCGGCAATCGATTTTTCGTTCACGGCCACCAGCTCGTCATTCTGGTTCATCCAGATACATTCCATGCCCTGATGACACGTTAAACATTGCTCGTCTCTATCATTAAAAAATACCGCATGCGGGCAATGAGTCACTTCCATTGACTGTAAAATACGCTTACGCGGATATTCCAAAAGTTCGATCAACAAGGCTTTATATTGGGTGGGCATACGCCCTCCTTAGCTGCACTTTGTCTGTGGGTTAATTAACAAAAATTGATTCCATCTAATGCCCCAAAGATTACCTATAGTCGCGAGGATTTAATTTGATGTAAGTCAAAGTCAGTGACGAAATGATCGTATAGGTAAGCCGCGCCTGACGCTGATCATCAATGCCATTCAAAATACTAAAATAATGCCACCCGCTATTTGATTATCTCCCCCGCTTACTGGTTAAATGAACAAAACAAGGAGCACAATTTGCAAACACCTCAGCTGCAGCATTTTTATATTTCTGAAGAGCAATCCATTTACTTGCTCAAAGCCAATGATGCCCGTAAACACAAGGCGTGGATCCGCCTCTGTAAACAACAGCTGAGCAAATTAGGTTATACCGATATCGAATTGGTCGGTAAAGGCGCCTACGGTTTCGTGTTTGCGGGTATCAATCAAGCGGGCGATGCCCATGTGTTTAAGTTTTCACGGATTAATTTACCGCAACATATTCAAGATCGGCTCGAAGAAGAAGCCTTTATGCTCTCCTTACTCAAGCACCCCAATGTGCCGGGGGCGATCAAATTTGAGCGAGTCGGCAAACAAGGCATACTCGTGATGGAACGCGCAAAAGGGGAAGATCTCGACCAACTTTGCCGCCGCATGGGCGCCTTACCTACCGCTATGGTCATGAGCATCGCCCGCCAACTCGCCGATATCTTGTATTACCTGCGCACGGGCAAGCCTTTAGTGCATGGCGATATCAAACCTTCGAATCTGGTTTACGATATTGAACAACAACACTTATCGTTAATCGATTGGGGCTCAGCGGTATTTGCGCAGCGGGATGAATATAACAAGCCCGTCGAAGACAATGTGATGGCGTTAATGTCGAGCGATCAACAACACACCAACGCCCGCATGGGTGATGTGTACTTTATCGGCGAAGAGCAACTCAATGGAGCCCTCTCCAGCCCGCGCTTTGACGAGCAAGGTGTTGCCGCGACTCTGTATGCCCTCGCCTCTGGGCAAGCAAGTCGCTTCGGTGCACAGGTGATCTCGCCCACCAGCATTGGCTTACCGATAGAATTAGCCCGTACCTTAGAAGGCATGCTCAGCACTGATCCGCAGCAGCGCAACATTGCCGGCGATTACTTTTTAAAAAGTATGCGCCACAGCCACAGATTACATTTACCTGAACTGCCCAAAGCTGATTTACAGGGTGAAATTCCTGTATGGGTACAATCCCGCGACAAAGATGTTGAAACTGTCAGCTACAGTTCGCGTAAATCCTTTTTAAAGGAACACAACGCCCAAGATCCCATCGCTAAGATGGATGATATTCAGCTCGAAAAATATTACCGCAACTTCCTCGCTGGCATGGGCGATACCGAAAAAGGCTTTATCGCCGCAGTGGGTCGGTTAGCGCAATATCCGATCGTGGGCGGTCTCGCGATCCACTGGCAAGAAACCGGCGTGTTTATCGACTCCAATCTTGCGATTTACGATGCAAAGCAAAAAAGTGCCTTGATCATTGCGGTCAACAATATGGTGGATCTGGCGCGGGGAATTAAACGTATTGGGGTGTTTAAAGCCTGTTTCTTTAACGCCAAAGACACGCTGCATATCGAGCGAACAGATATCAGCGAGCCGTTTATCGCCAGCGCCGATCTGCAATTACCCTTTGAAGTCGGTGATGTGCCCACCTTAGAAGATAAGTCGCGATTGCACTCTTACTTTGAAGACGGCAAAGATCCCGACGAAAACCTCGAATTGCCGGTGGAGATCATGGAAGAATTAGCCCGCATCAACCAAATTCACCACACAGGCTGCATCATTTTTGAGGCGCTGCCGAATCACTTAAAGATCCACAGTTACTTGAAGCTGCTCAATCCACGTAAGCAAGCGGCATTTCGCGCCAGTCTCGATCGCATCTTGCATCATGTCGGCAAAATCCAAGGCCACGGCGTGTCGGGCTTTATGAAATTACCCTACAAAAACACCCGCCGCTTTACCCATCTAGAGCGAAAAGCCGATCACTTTTATCCGAAAAATCCAAAAGAAATAGGCGCCTAATGGCGCCTATGTTCATCGGATTAAATCGGCGATCCCGGCGGTAAGGTCAATGGCTTAGGGATCAGCTTAACCTTAGCATCGGTTAAGCCCGCAGCCAGACCCTGTTGCAACCAAGTATAATGGGCCGCAAGACTTGCATTCGCTCGATTCGACTTCGCTTTCAATTGCTTAATCACAAACTGAGCGCGATCGTTGATCGCAGCCCTCACCTCTGGTGAGGTTTGAGGATTGTGCAGCGTTGCCAGCACTTCATCAATCACCACAGCGTTCACTCGCATCCACACGCCTTCGACCAGCCCAAGCTTGTCCTCTTGATACAAGGTCGCCGCGAACAACTTATCCAGTAATGTCGTCACCGATAACTGCTCGCTATCTGCCATGGATGCTTGGCTGACACGATTCAAGCGTTTAGGCATCAATAGCAAGCTCACGGTATGACGGCTAAACACTTCAGCCATACCGAGAGGGTCGTTAATTGCACCTAGACCTGAATCGAAGGATTCCCGCGTGACATGATAATTCCCCGCCTTTGGCACTAAACTGTCGAGCAAGGTTTGCGGCACAGTTAAACTCGCCGCATCGAGTGTGTTAAGTAGCGCGTCTAAGCCCGTTAACTGCAACTGCGGCGCAATATAGCTCCAGCGGCTGCCTTCACCAATAGATTGATAGTTATAGTCAGTGCCGCCAATAAACTTAGCGACCGCATCGATTTGATAACGCGTCAGCAAATAAATTGGCGCAAAGGCATCGGCTAGCTCGCCCAGTGGCTCATTGGGTAACAAGGCCGCACTGGAGAAATCCGCAATCGCCTTAGTGCGAATTTTATTTAACTTACCCAGCTGATCGATCGGATCGTCACTACTATCCCACAAACTGGCATAGGCCTGACTCGCATCCTTTTGGCGGGAATCGGCCTCACCGATATAACGTAAGCCACGTTTGGCTACATCGGCCAGCAAGTCGACTTGCAGTGCTTGTTGGGTACGGGCATCACCTTGATCGCTATAACCATAGGCAATAGTAAAATCATCCCAAGGACCAACACCTGTAGTGTAAGGTGCGGAAATATCAATATCATTGCCCTTTAGCTGGATTTTCGGATGGGGATAATCCATCACAGAGGCATCCTGATTGGTCGAAGCGGCAAAGTTATGATCTAGCCCTAAGGTATGGCCGACTTCATGGGCAGCCAGTTGGCGAATACGCGCCAGCGACAAGGCTGTCGCCGCTTTCTCGGCCGCCACTCTATCCTGCCAGCCTGCGGTTAAGCCTTTGGCAATCAAGTAATCCTGACGCACACGCAAACTGCCGAGCGTGACTTGACCCTTAATGATTTCACCGGTGCGTGGATCGGTCAGCGCGGCGCCATAGGACCAACCCCGCGTCGCCCTGTGCACCCATTGGATCATGTTGTAGCGAATATCCTGCGGATCGGCATCTGCCGGTAATAACTCAACTTTAAAGCCGTTGATAAATCCGGCGCGAGTAAAAGCCGTCTCCCACCAACGCGCGCCATCGAGCAACGCCGACCGTATAGGTTCTGGCACACCAGGATCGAGATAATAAGTAATAGGTTTAACGACTTCGCTTGGCGCTGGGCCTGGATGCACTTTCTGTAAACGGTGGCGTAGGATAAAACGCTGCACTAAAAGTTGGTTAAAGGGCGTAGCATAATCGCGATACTCATCGGACAAATAACCGCTCATCGGATGATAAGCCCGCGGCTGGTAATCCGCATCGGGAAGCTCAACAAAGGAATAACGCATCCGCACCGACATTAAGGTGCCATCGGGTGTTACCTGTGCGACCTGCGCGCCAGCAACATCGCCTTTGAACGTCAGTTGCACATCCACATCGGCGTTTTTCTCAAAGGATTTAATCCCTTTGGGTAAGATGACAGAACGGCTCAAATCGAGCTGATAATTGCCCTGCTCTGTTTGTTGCAATACGGAAGACACGCCGTGTAAATCATTGAGCACCAGATCGTTGATCGCTACCAAATCTGGCTTGCCCTCAATCACTTTGCCTTGCCATAACACAGAATCGGCAAAGGCTTCTTCAACCGCTCTTTGCTCGGCGGCATCAGAGGTATTCGCACGATATTGGGTATTGAGTTGCTTAAGTAAAACATAGGGACCTTGGCGCTCAAACTGCACCATACGGGTCTGACCCAGTTGGCCGCGATCGAGACCAATGTCGTTTGAGCCTACGCCCTGTGGCAGGCTAGTAACTAAGATAAAAGGTTGATTTAAACGATTGACCTCAAGATATAACTCTCCCTCAGACTCCTCGTAATAGAGATTAAGAAACCCTTTCGCCTCTTGGCCCTGCTTAATGATCTTGGCGCTAGGCGCCGCTGCCGCGACCGTAACGGTGGAAAATCCTAACAGCGTTATAAATAAGGCTAAGGCTACACTTTGGGGTTTCATCTTTCCTCCTGATTCGGCTGGCTGCGTTATTTACCTTATAAGTCATTGGCATCTTTGATAACTGCTTATCTCAAGCGATTGATTTAAAGTAAATAATGCGAGGCCATCACTGGCCCCGAGCAAATAAATTAACGATTCTGATGCTGGTTCTTGTGTTTGATCCAGTGATTTAATGTTTCAAATAATTCGTTGAGCACTATGGGTTTAGTGATGTGGGCATTCATCCCTGCTGCTAAACTCTTTTCCCTGTCGCCCGACATGGCATGGGCTGTCATGGCAATGATAGGCAGTTCATCGGCACTAAAACGCTCACGCAATGCCCTTGCGGCCGTTAACCCGTCCATCACTGGCATTTGAATATCCATCAACACGGCATCAAACGGCCGCGAGTCGATGGTATCCAGCGCCACTTGACCATTGTCGGCCAGCACCACTTCGTAGCCAGCGCTCTTAAGGAGCTCAGTGGCCACTTGCTGGTTGATAAAGTTATCCTCCACCAGCAGCACTAAACCTGTGTGCTCTCCTTCCTCAACTTGAACTTCAACCATAGGCTGAACCACATTCAATCTCGGTTCATCGGCAAAGGCGGCAATGATCTCATCGAACAGACTCGATGCCTTGAAGGGTTTTTGCAGTACGGCAAACACATTGGCACTATCGACTTCATGCTGCAAGGGCTCTGCCGCATAGGCCGTCATCATGATAATCACAGGCCGTTTCGCTAAGCGGCCTTCGGCGACCATAGTATCTATGGCGCTGACCACATCACTGCCGTCCATCTCTGGCATCATCCAGTCGAGTAATAACAGATCGATTGGTGCCCGCGACAGTTTGTAAAGCGCTTCGGCGCCGCTGGCGGCAGTATCGACGTCGAAGTGGAAATCTCGCATCAAGGTCGAATAAATTTGCAGTGCCGTCGGGTTATCGTCAACGACTAAGGTGCGTAGACTATTGAGTTTTTCCGGCACGACCAAAGGCTCAATCTTAGCGGCTTCGGCAATTTCAAAACTGATGGTGAAGCTAAAGGTACTACCGACCCCAAGCTCACTCTGCACTTGCATCTTGCCGCCCATCATAGACACCAGATGCTTACTGATCGACAAACCTAAGCCAGTGCCACCGTATTTACGAGTGGTCGAACCGTCGGCTTGGGCGAAGGCATCGAATAACTTATCCTGTTGATCTTTACCTATGCCGATCCCCGTATCGCGCACCCAGAACTTCAAGGTAATCCGATGATCCCGCTCGCCGACATCTTCACAGCCGAGCTCAATCTCGCCAGATTGGGTAAATTTCACCGCATTCGATAGCAAGTTAATCAGCACTTGGCCTAAGCGCAGCGGATCGCCCTTAAGAATGAGTCCCGCCGTCACGGGGGCATATAAGAGTAATTCGACGCCTTGTTCTTGTGCCTTGAGCGCATTGAGATCCAGAGCGTGATCGAGCACTTTATCCAGCGGGAACGGCACCCGCTCAAGCTCCAACTTACCCGCCTCAATTTTAGAGAAGTCGAGAATATCGTTGATGATCCTCAGCAGCGATTGCGCCGAGAAACCGGCTTTTTCGAGGTAATCTTTCTGCTGCGCCGTTAACGAAGTGCGCTGTGCCAACTGCAACATACCGATAATGGCATTCATCGGTGTGCGGATCTCATGGCTCATGTTGGCCAAGAATTCACTCTTGTAGAGGTTAGCGAGTTCGGCGTCTTGCTTGGCTTCAAGCAACGCCACTTCGTTACTCTTATGGCGGGTAATATCCTTATGGGTACCAAGCATACGTTTGGGCTGACCTTCGGCGGTGAACTCCACCACACGACCACGGGATAACACCCAGTGATAGCCGCCATTTTTACCTAACATACGGAATTCAATTTCGAAAGCACCGACGGGATCAGCAAGATACTGAGCACGGTATTCCTCGACGCGAATACGATCGTCGGGGTGGGATAATTCATCAATTGTCGATACTAAAGCTGGGAATTCATTGGTTTTATAACCCAACATAGAATAATAGGCTGGGTTACAAATGATCTGTTCAGAGTCTAAATACCAGTCCCACAGGCCATCTTCCACCGCATCCATGGCTAAGTGATAACGCTCTTCGGACAGGCGTAATTGTTCGGCGGATTCGTATTCCCGCGTCACATCACGCCACACGGCAATCAATCCCTGCAGTTCGCCGCGGCGATT
This sequence comes from Shewanella sp. SW32, assembly GCF_025653365.1. NCBI lineage: Bacteria > Pseudomonadati > Pseudomonadota > Gammaproteobacteria > Alteromonadales > Shewanellaceae > Shewanella > Shewanella sp. SW32. The sequence goes on from NZ_JAKKSJ010000008.1 coordinate 82,874, forward strand.
GTAGAAAGGCAGTTTGAGGGTATCGAGCAGCACAGGTTTACCCGCAAGCTCGACCTTTTCTTGGTAGCGCAGCGGCGTGCGATCTTTTAAGACTTGTTCGTCTTCGGCGCGGATACGTATGCCCATTTCAGGCGAGGTCAGATCCTCAGATGATAAACCTATCATCTCACTCTCTGTGTAACCCAGCATGCGTTCAGCCGCCTTGTTACAACCTAAATAGTTGCCTTCTTTATCTTTAAAGACAATCGCTTCAGGAATCGAGTCAAGCAGGGATCGCAGTAGCGCATATTCGCGCTCACGCCGCTCTGTGGTGTCTTTTAAGCGTTCAGTACGCCGCGCCACTAGCTTATCGAGCCGCTTATTCTGCTCAGCCAGATGGTGGGTATATTGTTTGTTTTCCTCAAAGATCCGACTGACCAACAAGAACCAAGGCTCCCAGCCACGGGTGATTTTCTCCGGTGGTTTACGTGGCTCTTGGGAGCAACCTTCAAGGTGCGACAGTAATCGCGAGGCTGGACTCACAAAAGATCGACGCGTCTGCCAATGCACTATGGTCACCAACACCGACAGGGCGATAACCACTAAAATAAAGGTCAGCTGCAGTTTTTCCCACGAGTCTTGGAATAGGTCGTCTTCATCCTGCAAATACAGTAAACGCCAAGGCGCGTTATGCAGGGCAACCGAGTGAATGTAATAGCCGTTACGAATGATGCCATCGTGGGCATCGAACAATTCCGACTCAGGTAAAGAATGCAGCTCAGAGGGAATACGTTGGCTGATGTGATAGACCCGATTGATATCTGAGCTATCAAAATCGCTGTGGGATAAAATATTGTTCTGTTGGTCGAGCAAAATCACTGTGCCCGGCATCTTAAAGTAAACCCGAATTTGCCGCGCTAACGAGGCAAGCGTCATGTCTAAGTTGATTGAGCCAATGAACTCATCATCCAAATAAATGGGCACACCTAAAGTGGTCAATAAGCCTTTGCCCGTGGAGTCAACATAGGCTTCACTCCAAAATACACTGCGCTGCGGATTCATTGCTGGGGTGGCGTATTGGAACTGTTTCTTGTTGAGTAATTCGTCCCTAAAACGTTGATCGTCATTCGACCAAGGGAAATAGGACATGATCCTACGTTTCGACAGGTAATAGATCGCCGAGGCTTTCGGGGCGGCTTCTTTGGCGACGGGGAAGGACAGTGACAGCTCAAACAACATCTCAAGTTCTTGATAGAACTTGTCGTCGCGGCCGTCGAGGGAACCCGCGCCAGTAATCCTCCCCATGTTGGTAAAAGGCTCACCGCTCTGGGCGTAGCTAGGTTCTAAGGTAAAATACTGGCCGCTTTCGTTGAATTTACCGTATTGGGGTAAGCGTTCTTTACGCACGAGTTCGCCCAAACGTAAATGATCCACAGCAACGTTGCGTAAGCTTTTTACCGCTCTAATGCTCGACTCAAGTAGCAGATCGATTTGCAATACATGGCGCTGAACCTGCTCTTCACGCTGCTCCATCTGCTGTGCTTTTTGGCGGTCGAAAAACATCCATGCGGTCAACAAAGACATGACGATAACGCCGATGTACGTATAAAAAACGGCACGGTTGTAGTTCTTCTGGATCGGCGATTTTAGTTGGAGATCCGGCTCACTCGATTTCATCCACTACCCTTGATTGCAGCGCTTAATTTCAGCCTACTGCGGCAAAAACTATGAGCTCCATATAGTAGCAGGAAGGAACTGCCAATCACATAAAATAATTGTTAGATAAAGCCTACTCATACCACTGATAAGTCGATTAAAAATCTACTACTCCATCAAATTAAGGCCTCCATATCTGAGGCCTTAGTCATTACCCAAAATTAAACCGACCTGCTTTACAGATGCTCTTCAGCGTATTCCGCTAAGCGTGAACGCACCACGCCATTCAGATACACGTTGGCACTGCCTTCAAAGTCTTTAAAACGTTCGACAATATAGGTTAAACCTGAGGTAACAGCGGTTAAGTAGTTAGAGTCGATTTGCGCTAAGTTACCGCAACAAATCAGTTTTGTGCCTTCGCCCATACGGGTGATCATAGTTTTGATCTGCGAGGCAGTGAGGTTTTGGCATTCATCTAATAGCACTATGGAGTTTTGGATCGACCGCCCGCGCATAAAGTTTATCGACTTAAACTGAATGTTAGCCTTCTCCATGATGTAATTCATGCTGCCCGTGGGATTCACATCATTCTTATGCAGTACTTCGAGCGTATCGGTAATCGCGGCCAGCCACGGCATCATCTTCTCCTCTTCCGTGCCGGGCAAGAAGCCGATAGATTCGGCGATTTCTGGGGTGTTACGGGTGACAATCACTTTGTCGTAGCGATTACGCTCGACCACCAGTTCCAACGCCGCCGCCATGGCGAGCAAGGTTTTACCGCAACCCGCTGGGCCAGTTAAGATCACCAGATCGATATCGGGATCGAGCAGCGCCTGCAATGCCATGCCTTGATAGACGTTTTTAGGTTTAACACCCCATGCCTCGAGGTTTTTCACCCGCTCACGGCCTAAATCTAAAATATGTAAATGGGTGTCAGTGCGTTCGATAACACGACCGCAAAAATCAGACTCTGTGTCGATAAGATATTGGTTGATATAAAAATTATCATTTTCGAGGTCTTTGAGCGGTACTTCATGCACTGTATGTCTACCGTGGCGCTCGGTGGAGACCTTGTTCAAGTGCTCCCAAAAATTACCTTCGAACTGGTAAAAGCCTTTACTGAGGAAGCGGATATCATCGATCAACTGGTCAGTTCGATAATCCTCAACCAATTGAATACCCGCACCTTTGGCTTTAAGGCGCATATTGATATCTTTGGTGACTAAGACAACGGTACGGGGATGATGTAGGTTTTGTAGATGTAGCGCGGTATTGATAATGCGATTGTCGTTTCCATCTCCAGGCAGTGCGCCTAAGGTAAAATCGACAAGGTGATCAGGGAAAATTGAGAGCGAACCGACAGCATCGGCATGACCCTCTCGACTGGGTAAAGGGACGCCATTGATAATCTGCTCAGGGGTAGTTTCACCACCTAGGGTATCTTCCAATGCCCTGATAGCAACCCGGGCATCACGACTCACATCACTCTTTCGATCTTTAATCTGGTCCAACTCTTCTAGCACTGTCATCGGAATGACCACATCGTGCTCTTTAAACGAATAGATCGCCAAAGGTTCATGTAGTAACACATTGGTATCCAGTACAAACAACTTTCTGTCGTCTTGTTCCATGGCGCCTCCAGAGTGCTTCATTAAAGTTTAAACACACTTTTGAGTCTCAATAAAAGTTACACGGCTCCTATTACTGGCTAAGCATATGGCAAAGAATGATCATAAGGTTCAAGTTGATAGCACTTTACTCGCACTTAAACCTTAAGTTGATATTGGCACCAAACTCACGAGATAACAATACAGCAACCATTGTTTACCTTACAGACTCGAAGCAGTGTATAACCGCGGATGTGACATTAGCGTGACAGTTTCATGTACTGCCACGACAATTTTGTCGCTTGTACAATTTGTAATCTAGCACTCTGGGAATTAGGCTCTAACGGGTGAGAGGGCGATTTAAATATCACGAGTATTGGTATAACATACGCGCCCTTTGTTAGAGTCCGCCTAGAAATGAGAATTTAAGATGCCGTTCGCCTTAGGTCAACGTTGGATAAGTGATACCGAGTCAGAGCTTGGTTTAGGAACTGTGGTTCAAGTAGAAGGCCGTATGGTCACTGTATTATTCCCTGCCACGGGTGAGAACCGCATGTTCTCCCGAGCAGAAGCCCCTCTGACACGCGTTATATACAATCCCGGCGATTCGGTTGAAAGCCATGAAGGCTGGAGCCTTGCGGTCAGTGAATTGACCGAGAAAGACGGGATAGTGATCTATCACGGCATTCACAGTGAGACAGGCGAGCAAGCTACCCTGCGTGAAACCCTGCTGAACCACAATATTCGTTTCAACAAACCCCAAGACCGTTTATTTGCTGGCCAAATCGATCGCCTCGACCGTTTTGGTGTGCGTTATCAATGCCAAATGTTGCGCCACAAACTGGCCTCATCGGATTTGCTGGGTCTGCAAGGTCCACGCGTTGGACTTATTCCGCATCAAATGTGGATTGCCCATGAAGTCGGCCGTCGCTATGCACCGCGTGTACTGTTAGCCGATGAAGTGGGTTTAGGTAAAACCATTGAAGCGGGTCTGATTATTCACCAACAACTGCTGACCGGCCGCGCCGAACGCATTCTGATTATCGTGCCCGATACTCTGCGCCATCAGTGGTTAGTGGAAATGCTGCGCCGCTTTAATCTGCGCTTTTCGGTATTCGATGAAGACCGTTGTGTGGAAGCCTATGCCGATCACGACAATCCTTTCTACACAGAACAGTTAGTGATTTGTTCACTCGAATTACTGCGTAAGAAAAAACGTCTTGATCAAGCCCTAGATGCCGATTGGGATCTGTTAGTCGTTGACGAAGCGCACCACTTAGAATGGACCGAAGAAGCGCCAAGCCGCGCCTATCAAGTGGTTGAAGCATTGAGTGAAGTCATCCCAGGCGTTTTGCTGTTAACCGCAACGCCGGATCAACTCGGCCATGAGAGTCACTTCGCCCGCTTGCGTCTGCTCGATCCGGATCGTTTCTACGATTACGATGCTTTCTTAGCTGAAGAAGACAGTTATAAAGACGTCGCCATTGCCGCCGAAGCCTTAGCTGGCAACGCTAAATTACCCGATGCCGCCATCAACAGCTTGACCGAATTACTGGGCGAGAAAGACATCAGCCCAAGTATTCGTTTAATCCAAGCCGACGGTATTGATGCCGAAATACAACAGGCCGCCCGTAGCGAATTACTGCAAGAATTACTTGACCGTCACGGTACTGGCCGCGTGTTATACCGAAACAGCCGCGCCTCAGTAAAAGGCTTTCCAAAGCGTTTCTTTAACGCTTACCCACACGCCATGCCAGATCAATATCAAACAGCCGCACGCGTCAGTGGCATGATGGGCGGACACAAGTCATTAGAGGCAAAAGCGGCGCAAGCCCTTAGCCCTGAAAAGTTATATCAAGAATTTGAAGATAACAGCGCCAGTTGGTGGAAGTTCGATCCCCGTGTGGATTGGTTAATTGAGTTCTTAAAATCACACCGCAGCAAAAAAGTGCTGATCATCGCCAGCCAAGCGGAAACCGCCCTGAGCTTAGAAGAAGCCCTGCGTACCCGCGAAGGGATTCAAGCAACGGTATTCCACGAAGGCATGTCGATTATCGAGCGCGATAAAGCCGGCGCTTACTTTGCCCAAGAGGAAGGCGGCGCACAGGCGCTGATCTGTTCTGAAATTGGCTCTGAAGGCCGTAACTTCCAGTTTGCCAGCCACTTAGTGCTGTTCGATCTGCCGCTAAACCCCGATCTATTGGAACAGCGAATCGGTCGTTTAGACCGTATCGGCCAGAAAAATGATATCCAAATTCACTTGCCATACCTTGAAGATACTGCCCAAGAACGTTTGATGCAGTGGTATCACCAAGGGCTGAACGCCTTTGAACTCACTTGTCCGAGTGGTCATGTGCTTTACAGTGAATTTGCCGAGGATCTATTAAACGTGCTTGTGGGTGATGACAGCGATGAGCTGACAAACCTGCTCAATCACACCCAGAGCCGTTATAAAGAACTCAAGCACGCCATGGAGCAAGGCCGCGATAAGCTGCTGGAAATCAACTCACACGGCGGCGAGAAGGCACTGGCAATCGTCAACCGCCTTGCCCAAAGTGACGGTGATACTCATTTAATCGGCTCAGTGATCCGTCTGTGGGATATTATCGGTGTTGATCAAGAAGATAAGGGTGAAAACTCGATTATTCTGCGCCCGAGTGAGCACATGATGTTCCCAACTTACCCTGGCTTGCCAGAAGATGGCGTAACAGTGACCTTTGATCGTGACACAGCGTTATCACGCGATGATATTGCGCTGATCACCCAAGAGCATCCGCTGGTGCAAACGGGGCTCGATCTGATCACAGGTTCTGAAACTGGCACCACCAGCGTCGCAATTCTAAAAAATAAAGCCCTGCCAGCAGGTACCTTATTCTTAGAACTCATCTACATGGCCGATGCTTCAGCACCTAAGTCGAGCCAGTTGTACCGTTATTTACCGCCTACCCCCATTCGCGTGTTGTTGGATAAAAACGGTAACGACCTGTCGGCTAAAGTGGATTACGCCAGTTTCGATAAGCAATTAAGCGCAGTGAATCGTCACATTGGCGGCAAGTTAGTCACGGCATCTCAGCCAATTCTGCATCCGTTATTTGCTAAGGGTGAAGAATATGCTCAAGTGGTTGTCGATGAAATGGTCGCCCAAGCCAGAGAGAAAATGACTCAGCAACTGAGCGCAGAGCTTGATCGTTTAGAGTCACTCAAGGCGGTGAACCCCAATATCCGTGAGGAAGAATTGGAATACCTGCGTAATCAGATGCAAGAGTTAAACACTTATCTGGATGCCAGCCAGTTACAACTCGATGCGATCCGTATGGTCCTCGTTAGCCACGTATAGACCCAAGCGGAACAGCAGGTTTCAATCAATTAGCCCAGCCTCAGCGTTGGGCTTTTTTATGCCCTGTGGCTTTTTATACTAAATGACAGGTGCAATTCTTTGGCGAGGAAAATTCACTTTTTGGTAATTGTTCAGGTTATACTCAAACACTGATGAATTTATGAGACTACACAGGTGGTTATCAATTCTATGCCGCGCATTCTTTCACTCCTCTTTTGCCTCATTCTCGGCATCACAACCATCGCTACCTACGCGGCAGACACTACAACAACTCCGCCAACATCTGCGCCAGCCGAAATCAGTGCCAAAAAGTCGAATCACAGCTATCTACCCACAAATGAAATTAAACAAATCACGATTGATAATCAGCCCTACGATTTGTTAGTGCGACCATGGGAAGGTAAAAAGAAACTTGGTGCGGCGATAATCCTGCCCGCCACCAATGGTACCGCAGACGCGCCGGGATTGATGGCGTTTGTACGCCGCAATATCAATCCTGCCGGTTGGGCCAGCTTAAGTTTAACTCCGCCAACTGAAATGCCCGCAGCTAACTTTGCTACCGCCGCCACTGAAGTGACCTCGCCTGGCGCCGCGCAATTAAGCTCACCGTCCAACAAACCAAGCCCTAAAATCAAGCCCGAAGATAACAGCAAGCATCTGCAAGAGCAGGAAGATTTTCTCGTCAAAAGCATGTCGCAGTTAGATGCCGTCGGTGCAGATTATGCGGGAAAACGTATTTTGATCACCGCCGACCAAAGTGCAGGATTATTGATTAGCCTATTAAGCCAGAAGAAGATTGCCGATCCTGATGTGCTGATCGTCATTAATCCCTATCGTGAGGACGAACAGCGTAATCAAGCACTCGCAGAACAACTAGCAAAACTTACGCTGCCCATTTTAGATATTCAATCGCCAGACGGTCACCCAGCCTCATTGGAGACGGCCGACAATCGCAAAAAACTCGCGGTGACCTTAGAAAGCCCTAACTATCGCCAAACTACCCTAGCGCTCAATTTAGATAACGAGAGCGCATGGCAAAATTGCTTAAATGCGATTAAAGGCTTTTCAGCCCGAATGAGCGGCGCGCAGTAAAAACGGCGATTTAAGCTAATTCAGACAAAATAGTATTACCAACCCGATTGGCGATCCCGATAGGGTTTCTGCGGATCTTTCAACTGACGCGTCGCCGCTATCTTGCTATTTTTGCCTAACAATAACCGAATCTGACTAATAGACTCGCGGCACAGCAGGCTACGAATAGAAGCAGTCCAACTGCGATTAATACTAAGTTTGATGGCCGCAGCCGCATCCGGTGAGGTTTGCATCAGTTGCCGCGCCAGTTGTTGCGCCGCTTCCATGGGCGTCTCACTCACTTGTGTCACGAGTCCTAAGGCCAGCGCTTCATGACTCTCCAGCACTTTTGCCGTCAGGCTAAGTAACATGGCTTGATCCTTAGGCATAATTTGCCTTAATGAGACTAACCCCGCCATATCTGGCACAAGTCCCCATTTCGCTTCCATGATAGATAACTTACTGTCGTGGCTAGCAATACGCACATCTGCGCCTAAAGCGATCTGCATACCGCCGCCATAGCAACAGCCCTCAAGCACGGCAATCACTGGCACAGGCAAGGTTTGCCAACCTAGTGACACCCGCTGTGCCAAATTCGCATTCCCTGGTAAGCCCTTAAACAGTAACTTAACTGCCTGCATCGGTGCCGACATGACGCTTTTGACATCGAGCCCAGAGCTAAAATGCCCACCCGCTCCCGAGAGGATCACGGCTCGCACCGCACGATTGGATTTAATACTTTTAATCGCGCAGTCAAGCTCACTAAACATTAAATAGTTAATAGCATTCATTTTTTCAGGACGATTAAGCAACACATAGGCGATGCCATCATCGATTTTAACTTGTACACTTTGGCCACTCATGAAATATTCCGTTACTGGTCAGTCCAGAATAAATGTTAACACGTTTGGCATAATTCACTAAAAGATATAACATGAGCCTGTTTTTTGACTTGAGTCAAAATATTGCCAATTCCATCATGGATTGAAGGCAACTTATGTTAGGCTGTCATCACTACGTGCAGTAATCCTAATGTATTTTTCGATTAGATAGCCTTAGCAAGCTCAATAATTAAGCGTATTTAACCGCTAGCTATTTAACTACTAATAATCGACACCAGTATCGCAATGCTACCTGCAGCGAAGGATGATTGGGCAGCCATATATGGATTCTATAGTCCTTTTTTAGTCACTATATCCTTGTTATTTACTCAACATTAGCTAGTTCGATTTAAGATTCTGCATGATTTGATTCAACAATGATTCAAATTTTAATGCCATCAGAAAATATAAATTTATCAATGATATCTATAAGTTACATATAAAAGATATTAATCATACTTGCCCGAAGAACGCAATTCGTCAGTCAGACCTAAAAAATAAGTGTTATCTTCAATAAATGGGCAAATAAGGATCACTAGTCAGCATGTCAATATCTGTACTCATCTGTGACGATTCCGCCATGGCACGTAAGCAAATGGCCCGCACACTCCCCAAAGAGTGGGATGTGGAAATAACTTATGCGACCAATGGTGCCGAAGGCCTTGATGCCATCCGCGCAGGAAAAGGCGAAGTGGTGTTTCTCGATCTCAACATGCCTGTAATGGACGGTTATGAAGTACTGCAAACCGTACAGCAACAGGACTTACCCGCGCTGATTATTGTGGTATCCGGCGATATTCAAATCAAAGCTCACGAGCGAGTCAAAGCCTTGGGTGCGTTAGATTTTATTCAAAAACCGGTGAGCGCCGATGCCATCAGCAACATTTTGCAAGATTACGGCATCTTAACGCTGACGCAGAAAGATCTCACCGACGAAGTCCCGATGATCAAAGTCGACATGCGCGACGCTTGCCAAGAAATAGCCAACGTTGCCATGGGACGCGCCGCCGATCTGTTAGCTAAGTTACTCGATGTATTCGTGTTACTACCTATCCCTAATGTGAACGTGCTTGAAGTCAGTGAGTTAACCATGGCGCTCAAAGCCACGGAAGAAAGCTCAACTGTATCCGCGCTCTGCCAAGGTTTTATCGGGGCGGGTATTGCGGGAGAGGCCCTGCTTTTGTTCCATGATTCCAGCTTTAAAGACATGGCCAAGCTGATGGGATTAGCTAATCCAGAAGACAAAAATACTGAGATAGAAGTCCTGATCGATACTGGAAACGTGCTGATAGGCGCTTTCCTTAACGGCATTTCTGAACAGCTCGACATGAAATTTAGTCAGGCTCACCCTGTCGTGCTGGGACGGCACTGCACGGTTAACGATCTGATCCATGATAATTCAGAGAAATGGCACCGAACTTTGGCAATGGAGATCAACTATCGGATTGAAGATCATAATATTCAATGCGATTTGCTACTGCTCTTCACCGAGGATTCTATCCCCACACTTAGCTATAAACTCGGCTATTTACTCGATTAACCAGTTGGATTTTATCCTATGTCAAATGACCAAAGCGCAATGAACGAACTACACTGGCTCATCGATATGGTACAAACCATAGAGGTGGGATTAGTGGTATTAGATCGCCATTACAATATCCAGCTGTGGAACGGTTTTATGGAGAATCACAGCGGTGTTTCCCCTAATTCGATCAAAGGTCAAAACCTGTTTACCCGCTTCCCCGATCTGCCTGCCACTTGGTTAAAGCAGAAAATGGAATCGGTTTTCATGCTTAAAAACCGTGCTTTTATCAGCTGGGAACAACGTCCATACGTTTTCCAATTTAAAAACTATCGCCCGATTACAGGCCGTGCAGACTATATGTACCAGAACGTGACCCTGCTGCCGCTGGCATCGCTCACGGGACAAGTGACCCATATCAGTGTGATTATTTATGACGTGACAGATATCGCCATCAACAAATTGCAACTTAAAGCTGCCAACGAGCAACTCGAACGCCTTAGCCAAACCGATGGTCTAACTCAGTTGCATAATCGTCGTCATTGGCAAGAGTGCTTAGACCACGAGTACGACTTGTATGTCCGCTACTCAGGTATGGCAAGTTTAGTCATGATAGACATCGATAACTTTAAACATATCAACGACAGCTATGGTCATGTGGCGGGTGATAAAGTCATTCAGCATATTGCGCACTTACTCAGCCAATCCTTACGTGATACCGACTGTGCAGGACGTTATGGCGGCGAAGAATTTGCGGTCGTATTGCCTAAAACCAGCGGCGCAGATGCGATGAACTTTACCGAGCGACTCAGGGAGAAAATCGCCGCATCCGTCATAGTGTATGAAAGCCTTAAGATTACTGTGACGGTAAGTTTAGGCGTATGTGAAATTGGCTCCCATATTACCAGCAGTTCTAGCTGGATCTCCTGCTCCGATAAAGCCCTGTACGAAGCGAAACAAAAAGGCCGTAACTGCAGTGTTTTACATACGAGTAAAACAAGTAAATCCTAAGTATACCCAATAAAAATGCCCATCAATGATGGGCATTTTTATTTAAAACAAGTGAAGATTAAACTCGAGATCCGCCAACGAATTAATGAGGAAAACCATCATCTTCTTCGTCTTCATCTTCTTCGTCATCCATTTCATCGCCGACGAAATAGGTACCCCAACCGTCATATTCCACTTTCTGCTTTACCGCTAATTGCAGCAATTGCTCGGCCGCTTTGTCCAGTAATTCAACATCCAGTTTGTGGTGTGCGACAGCATCGAAACAGAAGATTATTGAACCATCCTCCAGTTCCATTTCTTCGGCATCATTCACCTCAAAACCTAATTTGAAGGCATCCACAGCCGCTTTTTCAAGACGGTCAAAATTGGTCGATGAAAAGTGATGCTCAATAACATATTCCGCATCAGGCTCTGAGCCATCGTCAAGCAGGGCTTGCACTATGTCACGATTCTCTGCAAGTTGGGCTTTTAACTGACTTTCAATAGACATGGATTTGTCTCCGTTAAGGTAAATCTGGCTCAAATTGGCATTATACGTCATCACTCGCGAGAGTTTTACCCATAAGTGCTGCCGCTTCTTGATTTATCTCAGCAAATCTCGCCGACATGCTGGCATGAATTTGCGCAGAGAAGTTTTTCACATCGGCTTTATCTAAACCTGCGGTCGGCACAGGTGCCATCATATCGATGATGACGACACCGTTATTCCAGCGATTTAACTTAATATGGCTCTGACACGAAGCAACCACTGGCACCACTGGCACTCCCGCCGCGATTGCAGTATGGAAAGCTCCCGCTTTAAAAGGTAACAGACCACGACCACGCGAACGTGTACCTTCAGGAAAAATCCATACGGATAGATTCTTCTGCTTAATTTTTTCAACCGTTTTAGCCATAGTATCAAAGGCACTGTGACGGTTTTTACGGTCGATAAGAATATTACCTGACAACCAATAGATTTGACCGAATAGTGGCATCCACGCCAAACTCTTCTTGCCTAAACTCACTGTACCTTTAGGAACTGCTGTCGTGTGAGTAAAGAGATCAAAGTTATTCTGATGATTTGCTAAGAAAATATACGGGCCGTCCTGCACATCTTCGTGCCGGCGAACAATCACTTTAATCCCAAGGATTGGTGCAACCGATGAGAAGATCTTGGCGAACATATGTACATTGTCGCGATGGCGAGGCCTTAATAAACACACTAAGCCACCAAAAATAAAGGCAAGCAACAAGGATACCGCCAACAACATTGATCTGACGATTAAAAGCACGATTTACTCCGACTGTAAAAGTGGCGACAGTATAGCCACCATGGCTTTGGGACTCAATATATTGTTTACATCTGTAAGCTGACTTGCTAACAAGCAAGCAAAAAAAGCCCATCGATATACTGAACCTCCAGTGTATCGATGGGCTTTAAGATTAATATCGAACTAAGCGTGGTGCTTGGGTAGGATTTCAGACTCAGTTGCCTGAGGTGAGACTTTACTTAACACAAAGCGGATCACTAAGGCACTCACGGCCAAAGTCGCGACAATTGCCGCACCACTAGGGAGGTCTAAGGTCGCCGACAGAACTAAGCCCAACACATAGCCCAGTAAACCGACGAGGTAAGCGTAAAATAGCCGACCTTTACCACGGTACTTGTTCAACGCTAAAGCTGGCAATATCAAGGTACTGAACACCAGATAAACACCTACTAATTCAACCGATAAGGTAATCACTAACGCAAATAGCAGATAAAATCCTGCCCCGTCCAACATCTGGGGGCGCAGGAATATCGCTAATAACACCAGTGAATACACCACAGCCGGCAAAATCAGTTGTGACCAACTCACCCACAGGATCTGACCTGACATCAATTGCTTTAACAACTCGGCGCCATGTGGGTCGTTTGCCAGCAACAGCATTGCAGCCACCGCAGACAAGACGTAAAAGCAGCCAATCATAGCCTCTAACTCACCCACCATCCGCTTAGCTAACCAAGCGATAAAACCTGCACCCGCAAGGGCAAACAGCGCTGGCATCCACACATTAGCAAACGGCATGTCTTCTAATCTGTGGTCCATGTGAGCGACGATGGCACCTAAGGCTGCTACTTGCGCTATCGCTAAATCAATAAAGATGATGCCACGCTTAAGCACTTGTCTCCCAAGTACAATATGCGTCGACAACACTAAGATCCCCGCTGCTAATGCAGGTAACAGAATCGACATCAGCTCAAGATCAAACATAGGTTTATTTCACTCCATTTAAGAGGGAAATCACGCTGTCATACAGGCTAAATAAATCTTGGCTCTTATCATTCCCCCCCACAGACATAGGTAGCATTACCACGGGCAAGTTCGCTTTTTCACCCAGCCATTTTGCACCGCGCTCATCCTGATAAGATGCTACAACCACGGCCAAAATATCCCCCTGCTCGGCGCGCGTCAGCAGACTCGCTAAGTGACCGCTAGTGGGAGCTAAACCCGGTTTTGGCTCTAAATCTGCCACTTGCTCGATACCAATCCAGTTGAATAAGTATCTAAAGCTTGAGTGGTAAGCGATCACTTTTTTACCTTGTAATCCCTTAGCTTGCGCTTCCCAACGCGGGACTGCGGCTTGCCAGCGAGTGGTAAAATCTGCCAGTGACTGTTGATAATCTGCCGCACCAGCAGGATCTAGCTGAGTCAGCTTAGCACTCAGTGCCGTGGCGACTTTTAACAGTCGCGTCGGGTCAAAATGAATATGTGGATTGCCTTGAGCATGCACATCCCCCATGCTGCGATCGACACTGGACAGTTTATCTAAAGTTTCGATTTGATCGGCTGCGAAAAACAAGCCTTGCTCGGTCGAGCGCACTTTTGCGTTTGCCGACTTCATCTGCAGCATAGGCAACCAACCCACTTCAAGATCGGCACCTGCGCACACCACAAGATCCGCCTGACGCATTTTAGCGATCAAACTCGGACGCGCCTGCACTTGGTGAGGGTCTTGTAATGCCGTCGTTGCCGAATAGATGCTAGCCGTTGGAGCAAGCTCCTTGGTCAATGCCGCGTATTCAGGTTCACAGGCAAACACATTCAGCTCGGCATGGGCCAAACCAGTATAAGTGACAGATAAGGCCACAGCGGCCAATTTAGCTAAATTAGAATTGATGCGCACCGTGAGCCCCCAGAGACATAATATATTGAATAGTGAAGATGTTATCGTCTTCTATTCCATCGAAGTTAGTACCCTTTTGATTGGTATACTGGAAACGAACCGTCGAGAAGTGGCTAGAATGCCAAGCCAAACTCACCTCAGATTCCTTCAACTTTTGCCCATGAAAATGATCGCCATGGAGCTCTTGCGTATCAGCTTCACCATAACGCACACCCGCTGACCAGCTCGGCGTGAATTGATACACACTGCTCAGATACCAACCTTGGTGGTAATCTTGGCTCGGTGCATCCTCAGGATGTAAATCGATAGGTGTAAAATCGCTCACGCGGTAGTACTCACCGCTCACTGTGAGATTTTGATATTTGTAGTTACCGTTAGGCGCCCACTTATACACAAAATCAGCACCATAGGTATTTTTACCTGTGTAAGATGCGGCATGGCTATGACCTTCGTGCTCATCACCATGAGCATGCTCATCTTCATGTTCCCCTTCTTCATGGGCAGTCACTTGGCCATTTTCGTTGCGCAAGTAACTCAACCCCGCTTGCCATGAGCTATTATCGCCTATGTCGCCACCTATTTTTGAGTACAAGGTATAAACACCGACCTTCTTAAACTCACGCTCACCATGCTCATCGGCAGCATGTAAACTATCGCCTTTAAAGGCTTCAACGCCCATGGTCCAATACAAGTCCGTCGGCGCTACGTAGTTAAAACGTATACCGTCATCAAAATAATGTCCCCCTAAGAATGCACGGTAAACCACAGGACGGTCGGTGAAGGAATCAGTATGTAAATGTTGGTTATTGAGGTAACCAATGTCCGATAAGAAACGGCCACCACGGATAGAAAAACCCGCTGGCATCGCCATGGTTTGAATAAAGGCTTCTTCCAGATTCAGTTCAGTCTCACCGTCATGCATTTCAACTACTGCGGTGATTTTACCGTAAAACATATCATCGATATTGGCACTCATCGCCAGTTCAGTTTCACCTAAACCAAAGCCATCTGGACTCTCGGCTAATGGGCGCTCTCCCGTCTGATAATATCCATTTAGCACACCACTGATATTAGGGTTGGTCAAGCTCGAGTCTTCTGCAAATAAGCTAGGCGAAACGAGCGCACACGCCAAAGCCACCAAAGAAATTCGGGTATTTAAAACAGTCATGATATCTCCAAAATACAACTAGCACTCGACGACCGATATAAAGTCATCAAGAAATACAATAAGTTAAAATTTTAAGTTGATTTAGAGAGCGAAGGGAGGCGCACGACTGCGATAAACACTGACGTGTTCAAAAATAGAGGAAGGTAAAATAAATTCGACCACATCGAAATGCTGTATAGCTAAATTCAGCGTCAGCGGATCGGTCAATAAAATCTTGTTGAGTTGGTGCTGATGGAAGCACAGAGTACAGTGAGTCTTAGCGCCATCATCAAGATGGGTCACACTATGGGCTGAGGCAGCAAGAGACAGCAATATCAGTACGGCAGCAAGCCATATCGAAATTGTGCGTCTAATGTGACTTTTAAGTCTCACTCAGTCGTCCCCATAGTTAAAAAGTTGCATAAGTCTATGTCAGTGCCATAGCAAGTTGCAATAAGGTAATCGCTTTGCAAAAGGTTACAAGATATTTGAGGTACCCAGTCTTACCAATAACTTCTTGTTTCAATAGCGGTAGGATCTTGTGAGAACTCAGGTAAAAAAACGCATTTAAGATTAGCTTAAGTGAGTGTAACTATAGTGTATTTAGTTTTTATGTCTGCGAGCACAATGACGAAATCAAGCTCGATATGGCTCCGTTTTATCCACCTAAAGGCAACTATTATGCTAGCATTTTTTCGTGAAAACTTAGGGCTTATCTTAGGGATAGTCATCTTCAGCGCGGTGATATTTGGTGGTATTTATTACGTTGAGCACTCCTTAACGAGTCAAGAACAAGTCGTGCAGTAAACAAAGACTCATTAAGCGCGGCTGAAGTTCACCCCTTAAACCCTCTTAATTGCATTTTGAGCGCCTGCTAAAGGCGCTCAAATGATGTTCGTCTCTGGAAAATTTACCGCCGATTTTCCTATCCATAACGAATCCACTTATTAGCCTAACGATACTTCTGTCTTTGATCGCTATCATCGACTTGCTCGGGCGCTTCAATGGTGATGACTTGATCCATAAAATGGCTCACAAACAACAACATCAACGAAAAAATCATTACAGGGATCGCAAAATACCGCACAGAGGCATCAAAGTAACTGTATCCCGCCGTAAACACACTCAAATAAAATCCTAATAACTTGAGTTTAGCCAATGTTGGACTGCGGCCTAACCAAGCCGCACAATGGGGACAACGCACTTGAGCGTCGAAACCTTTGCCTCTTTGCTGGCTAATGTCACTGACCTTGATGTACTGATTACAATGGGAACACAACATGAAAACACGATTCCTAAATAACGATGCGCAAGTTTACCAGATACCGACTAGAGTTCGGCCTGTAAATACCCAAAATGTCGGAAAAAGCAGATAAAGCACCGCACTCAAGGTTAAGCTCAAATCAACCCTTCCCTAAAAAGTTTAATTCCAAGGGCTATTTCACTCGCAGATATTTTACAGTAGATCCGGCAACATCTATCATACTCAGACATATTTCTACTTAAGATCACTCCTATGCACCGCTACCTCGCTCTCGTGTTTGCCCTGCTAATACCACTACTCAGCCTTTCATCCCAAGCGCAAACTGAACCTGTCGCTGCAACCGAAAGCCCATTAAGCACTCCTGTAACGCTCAAGGCAGAACTGGCAATGCTGCAACAGGCTATCGATACGGATATACGTAAACTAAAAAATGCCAAAGGCGAATTGAAGACAATTGTTGAATATCGAATTCAAAACAAAACCTTACAGTTACGTAATAAGATTAAAGATCTGCTCGAAGCAACGCCAATCGACAAGGCTTTTCTGCAGCCATTAATCCAAGGACAACTTAACTACATCCAACAAATTGATGCTTATATCGATGACAACATTAGTAAATTGGAACAGCAATTAGGTTCGAGCACAGATGATGCGACTCTGCTGGAAATATCAAAGCGCGAATTAGAAAAAGACACCTATTACAAGCAACAACTCGAGACGCTCACTTGGCTCGAACAAGTTGGCCAAGATATTAGCGAAGCACAAAAATCACTGATGCAAATTTTAGTTGCTCGTGCCGATACGCTAGAAAGTTTAGTGACTTATACCCAGCAACAACTACAAACAGCAATCGATACCGCAACTAATGCAGGTAAAGATGTCACTTCGGCACAAACCAGCCACGTAATGATGCTAAAGGAACGCTTAGCACAGAATAGTCAGAGCTTGAATATCGACATCAGCCTACTCGACGCCTTAGGCCATGATACCGCCGCGCTGAAAAAGACACTCTTTAGTGTTTCAGGTGATATTACTCAAGATGTGTTGAACTTTGATGTGGCATCAAGGCTCATTGAGCAGTGGCTAAATACGGCACAAGAACAAGCGATTAATCACGGCCCAACCGTCGTGTTTAAGTTATTTGTTTTCTGTTTGATCTTGTTTATTGCGGGTCTCGCCGGCAAGTTAGCCAAACAGATAGTGAAAAATACCGTTAGCAATTCTAAGTTGAATTTAAGTAAGTTATTACAAGACTTCTTCACCTCGCTATCAGGTAAAGCCGTCTTTACTATCGGGCTGTTAATTGCCCTTTCACAGCTTGGGATCGAACTTGGTCCCTTGCTCGCAGGCTTTGGTATCGCGGGTGTTATTATTGGTTTTGCCCTGCAAGATACCCTGTCGAATTTCGCCTCAGGCATGATGATCTTAATTTACCGTCCCTATGATGTGGGCGATTTGATCAACGCCGCTGGCGTCACCGGGCGCGTCAGTCACATGAGCCTTGTCTCCACCACGATTAAAACCATGGATAACCAACGTCTTATTATTCCTAATAATAAGATTTGGGGTGACACAATTAACAACATCACAGCTGAGCATCAACGTCGAGTCGATATGACCTTTGGGATCAGTTATAGCGACAGCATCGAACAAGCTGAAGCGATTCTCAAGTCCATCGTCGAAGCGCATCCTAAGGTACAACCATTGCCAGAACCGACGATTAAACTACATCTATTGAGCGAATCTTCGGTCGACTTTATCGTTCGCCCTTGGGCAAAACCGGAAGATTACTGGGAAGTGTATTGGGACATTACCCGCGAAGTGAAAATGCGCTTTGACGCCGAAGGGATCAGTATTCCCTTCCCACAGCGTGATGTGCATATCTATCAAACCACGAAATCACCGCTTTAAACCAGCGTTAAACGAGAGAAGAAGGGCGTTGCAATGAGCTCGCCCTTATTTTTATCTCTGGCCTATAAATCTCTGCATCAAGTGTTAGCCTAAGCCGACTATCTCACCTTGCGCATCAATATCAATTTTTAAGTAACCCGGTTTCAGCCCAAGTCCTGGCATAGTCATCACATTCCCCACCAAGGCGGTAATAAACCCCGCACCAGCATGCAAGACTAAACCACGCACTGGGATCTCAAAGTCCTGAGGAACGCCCTTTAAGCTAGGATCGTGACTAATTGATAACGGCGTTTTGGCCATACACAGGGGCAAATGTCCATAACCTAATACGGTCAGCTGCTGCGCCTGTTGTTTGGCCTCGATAGAAAGGCTAACGCCCGCTGCGCCATACCCCACCTCGGCTAAAGTGGATAACTTAGCCTCCAATGAGGCTTCATCTGAATATAACAGCTTGAACTGACTCTCGGTTTCAGCGGCGCGAACCACAGTCTGCGCTAAGGCGACAGCGCCAGCCTCCCCTTGGCTAAAAGCATCGCTGACCTCACAGCCAAAGGCGCTGCTCGCGTTGACGGCTTCAGTTAGCCATTGCAACTCGGCATCAGTGTCAGTGGCGAAACGGTTAATGGCAACCACCACAGGAATACCATAGCGAGCCACATTATTGATATGCCAGTTTAAATTTGCAAAGCCTGCTTCGAGTCGAGCCTGATCTGGTAGATTGATATCTGACTCAGACACTAAACCACTATTGGCCTTCAGCGCTTTTAAAGTAGTGACCAGCACAGCGGCAGCGGGCACCTGACCCGATTGACGCACCTTGATATTACAGAACTTTTCAAAGCCCATATCTGAGCCAAAACCAGCTTCAGTCACCACAAAATCCGCCAGTCTGAGGGCGATGTCATCGGCAATAATGGATGAATTACCGTGGGCAATATTGGCAAAGGGTCCCGCATGGATCAGGCAAGGTGAACCATTTAAGGTCTGCATTAACGTCGGCTTTATCGCATCCGCCATGATGGCCGTCATCGCGCCAGCGACACCTAAGTCTTCGGCTGTGATCACTTGCCCTTGAGTATTTAACGCCAGCACTAGACGACCGATCCGTACCCGCATATCCGCCAAATTATGACTTAAGGCTAAAATCGCCATTAACTCAGAGGCGGCGGTGATATCAAAACTGGAGGCGTACTCTGGGCCATTATTATCGCCTAAGCCCACCTGGATTTGCCTAAGACAGCGATCGTTGTGATCGACCACTCGGTGCCAACGGATCTCACTGGGATCGATATCCAAAAACGCTTGCCCAGATTGCGCCTCAAATTCCGCCTTACCTAAGCGCGCTTCATGAAATAGCCGCGCCGCAATCGCCGCTGCCCCTAAATTGTGGGCACTGCTGACGGCATGAATATCACCCGTGAGATGCAAATTCATCTCCTGCATGGGCACCACTTGCGCATAACCGCCACCCGCAGCGCCACCTTTTACCCCAAATACAGGCCCCATGCTGGGCTGGCGAATACAGGCACAGGCCTTTTTGCCTATGGCATTTAACGATTGCGTTAAGCCAATGCTAGTCACCGTTTTACCTTCACCGTGAGGCGTAGGCGTGACTGCGGTGACGATAATCAATTTGCCTTTGCGCTGCCCAGCCAAACGCTGCAACACACTGAGCTCGACCTTGGCTTTAGTGTGACCAAATTGCATCATCTCTTCGGGTAATAGACCTAAGTCGGCGCCCAGTTCATTAATGTCTTTTAGGCTAGCGCGATTCGAAATATCCGTATCTGTCAGCATGCGTCGATTTCTCCCTTTCAAATACGCTTTGGTTTAGTATGAGGGGTTGCTAAGCACAACACTCATTGAATAGGGCGGATATTAGGTGATTGGCTTTAAGATATATAGCCGTCGAAAGGGTTAATGAGCGATTCCTTAATCTGCATCAAATAATCTGCCCTGCGTCCGAGCGGCTCAAGAGTGCCGTTGCCTCAAATGAGATCCAGCTCGACGCCAGCAATGGTTCAGTATATGGCAGGCATCTATGGGTCACAGCGTACCTTGATTTTTGTTTCTCAAAAGCAACAACCATAAACAACAACGGCGCCAGAAGGCGCCGTTGTTGTATTTATTATTGAGTGCGGCTTAAAACTGCACATCGCCACTTAAATGAGGTCGACGGCCTTTGCTGTCACGTAATTCAAATACCATATTATTAGCATTCTGCTCATAGCCAAATCCAACATCGGCAGGCATCAAAAGTGGCAGTTTAAAGGTCACATCCACAGTGAATGGACGATCGCCAATACTTGGCATCAACTCTGCTAAACAACGGGCCTTAGACCACATGCCATGCGCGAGAACGCGATCAAAGCCAAAACGCTTTGAAAGCACTGGATGCAGATGGATCAAGTTATAGTCGCCAGATGCCTTAGCATAACGACGACCTAAATCTTCACTCAAACTCCAGCTTTGTGGTGTTTCCCATGCCATATCAATGGCTTTAGGTGGGCGAACGCGACGCCCAGCAACATCGATACGATATAAATAGGTGGATAGCGATTCCCAGACGAGTTCTTCACCCACAAACGCCTTAGACACAAATTCAAACTCTAAGCCAGAATCCGTCTCGCGGCTCGTGGTCAAAGCGCACTCGAGGGAGAAAGTCTCGTCCACCGTCACAGGCCGATACACTTGAATGCGGTTCTTAAGGTGGATCATCCCAAGCAGTGGGAAAGTGATCCCATCGTGGGTAAAGATCACCGCATGCAGGCGAAATGCCATCACGTAGAGATAGGTTGGCGGTAGAACTTTACCGTCAAATTGAAAACCACACACCTGCGCATATTGGCTTACTTTAGCTTCAGACACAGTCACATGCGGCGCGGTCACCTTGATTTGGGGCAACGGCTGTTGATCCCAACCAGGCTTACGGCCAAAGAAGATCTTGCGATAAAGAGAAAACAGCGACGGCATCGCGTTCAATTCAACACAATATGCATTATTCAAGTCTGAGTACCTTTTAATTAACTATCCCTTGGCACAAAAATACATTGCCATAAATTACCCCGCACAGACGAGTAACGTCTGATCAATCAAGCTGATAACGAGTGTAAAACAGGCAGTGCTGCGTCTTAATAAGGGCTGATGCTGACTCTCCGAATGGACAACTATACCCAAACAACCTGAAAATGCAGGATTCAGCGGGAATTTAACGCACTTTAGGCAAGGCCCTTTATTGCTCCTGCATAAATGGCATTCACGCCATCCATGGCGATTGCGGTTATTTGCGGACCTAGTGGACTAAGTTCAAAATAACCAACACAGCATAAAGTGCGTTAAAACCCGCCGGGACGGAGCGCCTAGGGCACTTCACTTCCGTGTTGCATCAATTCAAAAGGTGGCCGACATTCTGTCATTGATGCGCCTTGAATTGAAGCACCCTAGGCGCTCTGAAACTCGTATCTTCAGGTCGCTTGGGTATATAGAGTCAGGTTTGGCGAAAACGGCGTGATTATAACCCAGAGCACTGAGTTCTGTGTATCCCTAAGTTTAGTAGGAATAATTACTACTAATAAAATCAATACATTAAGAATTAACGATGCAAATTTATCCATCTCAACTCGGCAATAACATCTCCAGAGTGCGAAAAATTTACGACTGTGTCACACTATCGTTCCACTCTCTTTAACCTAGTTATCACGTGCAAGATAAGAATTTTGATAAGCTCGCGCAAAAATTTGCGAAAAACATCTATGGCACGCCCAAGGGCGAAATTCGTGCCGCAGTGCTATGGCGCGACCTCGTCCCCGCGCTGGCAAAACTGGGGGATAAAAAACTCAGAGTATTAGATGCGGGCGGTGGTTTTGGTTACTTTAGCCAAAGATTAGCGCGCCTCGGCCACGAAGTTGTACTCTGCGACATCTCTGCTGAGATGCTGGCTCAAGCCAAAGAACAAATTGATGCCTCACCTGAACCATTAGCTATCCAGCTTATCCATGCGCCTATCCAAGCATTATCGGTCGATAACCATGGCTATTTCGATATCATACTGTGTCATGCGGTCGTTGAATGGTTAACGGATGCTAAGCCCACTGTAGCGGGTTTACTTACTATGCTAAAACCCGGCGGATTATTCTCTTTGATGTTTTACAACAAAGAAGCCATGCGCTTTCATGCTTTAGTGTCGGGCAATTTCGATTACGTCGCCGCTGATTTAAAAGTGAAGAAGAAAGTGCGACTAACGCCCACTCATCCGCTTTATATTCAAGAAGTTAAAGATTGGTTTAGCGAGTGGCGAATGTCGCTCATCAGCCAGTCTGGCGTGCGTGTAATCCACGACTATTTGAAAAAGAGTCAGCCCGCGGATTTCGACTATCAAAAGCTGCTACAAATGGAGCTGGAGTACTCGCAACGCGAACCCTATATTTCCCTCGGCCGATATGTGCATTTTTTAGGGCAGAGTCCTGCAGGTTAAATGCGCGTCGCTCTAAGCGCAGCGACCTAAACGATTACTGACAAGTCTGTTTCCAGCAGGCGCTCACTTTGGCGCCTGCTTGCTCTAGCAATTGCACCACGCTTTTATCCCCTACCACATGGCCAGCACCAACCACCACAAACAAAGGTGAAGTCACATCAGTCGAGCCCATTAATTTTATAATGCCATCGGCCATCACATGGTTTCGCTGCCAGAGGATTTTCTCTAGCATTTTAGTGTCGCCCTCGCCGCCCATTTGCTCCTGCATTATGGAATCAAGCTCAGTTTCATTACCTGAACGCCAAGCCGTTATTAACGATAAAAGCTCCGCATCCGATGCGCTAATCGCCTCACGCACCATAGACCACTGCTCTTGGCTATTAAAAGACGCTAACAATTGAAATTGTGACTCGGCGGTTTCCAACGGATACACAGGCAAAGTCGCATATCGAGCCATCAACTGCATATCAACGCCATAATCCGTGCTGTAACCTAAGTCGTTATAACGCAATAAGTTAACTTGAGTAGCCTGCAGCCAAGGTGCAAAAGATTGTATCGACTGACAAACATTTGCCGTGGCCGCGCAGTAAGGCGTCATGCTCTCAACTGTTTGTTTATCTCGGCTCTGCCAATCTAAACCTTTGGCTTTATCGGCGCGGCCGTATTGCTGCAGTAAGGCTGTGCTATCGACTTTATTGATATCGACTTCTACGACTAAGCCCTTAGCTTTACCCAACGCGATTTCAATTTGGGTGGGTAAAGGATAAAAGTCGGCACGTCCAATATGAATCGAACCCAGCAAATACGCGCTCTTGCCTTGCCATTGCACTTGATAAAATGGTGGTTTATCGGTTTCTGCACCCGCCACTTTCGTGCTCAAACCCGCTAACGCCAGAAAACAGATTGATGCAATTAGTCGCCATTGGCTTGTTGCCATATCCTTTGCCCCTTATAATTCCTGCAAATTTTGCAATGAGACGCTGTTATGCCACATACCAAGGTTATAGAGCAACTGAAAGAAAATCTTCAAATCGCCTATCGCCAAGCCATAGACGCCGACGCTAAGTTAGATGAACTAAAGAAAGCTGGCCATGGAAACTTCACCAGCATATTCACGGCAGAACAAGGTTTTATCGCTTCGAGTAATCGCTTTCTGCCCTATGTGCAAGAGTTGGTCGATGACTTAACTCGCATGGAAGGACATCAAACGCTCGATCCTAAAGAACTCGAAACCTATGTGCGTCAGTTAGGCGCATTACTGCAAACATTGCAGGCCTTTAAGAAGCAAAGCTAAACCGAGATTAGGAGCTGGAACTCACCTTAGATTTCAGCTCTTTCCATGGTATATCTAATCAAGCCCACCAACACAGATAGATAGCACTAAGCTTCCCCAAAACTGTCATCATTTTGTCATTTCTAAGTCATAGACTCCGCTCACATAGACGAAGGGGCTGACGTAATGACAAGTTTAGATCTGGCTAAAGAGCTCGATAAAATAATCTCTAAAGCGGCAATCAGTCCCTTATTTCAGCCAATTTTCAATATATTAGAACATAAAATTCATGGTTTTGAGGCGTTAAGCCGTGGCCCTGAACACAGCCCGTTATACTCCCCAGTCCCGCTATTTCAGACCGCCGAACATCAAGGTAAATTAAGCGAGCTAGAAACCCTTTGTCGCCGTATTTCACTCGAGCAATTTAAGTTGCGTCAGTTTCAAGGCAAGCTGTTTATCAATATCTCGCCCAAGGCATTATTAGATCCTGCCCACCCCAAGGGCATGACCTTACAACTGCTGCAACAACTCGGCATAGCGCCATCACAGGTTGTGATTGAACTTTCAGAGCAATATCCCGCCGATGATATCGATTTACTCAAATCCTGCTTGAATCACTATCGTAGCCAAGGTTTTTTAACAGCGATCGATGACTTAGGTGCAGGTTATTCGGGTCTGAGACTCTGGTCAGAATTGTCACCCGACTATGTCAAAATCGACCGTCACTTTATCCATCAGATTGATTCGACTCCCGTCAAACAGGAATTTGTCCGCTCGATTGTGGAGTTATGCCAAAGTTTAACCTGCAAAGTGATAGCCGAAGGAATTGAAACGCAAGAGGAATTAGCCGTACTCAAACAACTGGGTATCGTCTATTGCCAAGGCTACTTACTCGGCCGTCCAGAAGTACTCCCCTGCCGCGCGATGAAAGCGACCTTAGTGCCAAGCAATACTCAAATTCAACCTAGATACAGCGAATCGGCCGAGAGCCTGTGCACGAGCGCCATAACCGTAGTGCCTACACTTAAACTCAAATTTTTAAGTGACACCTTTATCTCGCAACCTGCATTACAGGCGGTTGTAGTGGTCGATAACCAGTTGCCACTCGGTATTATCAGCCGCGCGACCTTACTTGAACTCTTCAGCACACCCTATGGTCGCGCCTTACATGAAAATCATGCTGTGAGTGAAGTGATGGACCCGCAAGTCATCCAGATTGAGGCCAACGAACCATTATCCATCGTAAGTCAATTACTGACCTCAGAGAGTGCTAATACGGTAGCGCAACAGTTCATTATCCTTCGCCGTGGTAAACTACTCGGCATAGGCCATACCAAGGATCTGCTACAAAGGATCACAGAGCACAGAATTAAGATGGCGCGCCATGCAAATCCTCTTACAGACTTGCCGGGTAATGTGCCCATTCAAGAGGAATTAAAACGCCTTAAGATCCAAAAGAAACATTTTTATCTAGCCTATTTTGATCTGTGTAACTTTAAGCCCTATAACGATATTTATGGATTTTGCCGTGGCGATGAAGTGATTTGTGAAGTGGCGAATCTGTTACTGAAGTATAAAAGCGACAATTGCTTTGTTGGCCATGTCGGCGGCGATGACTTTGTAATTATCAGCACCTGTGAGCATATGATCAGCCGTTGCCAGCGAATTCTAGCGGATTTTGAAACCCATAAGCATTTATTTTATAGCGCAGATCACTGGCTGGCCCAGGAAATGCTCGCCGACGATAGAAAAGGTGAAGCCTGTTACCATCAATTGATCAGTCTATGTGTAGGCATTTTACCACCCGCACTCACCTTTAACGCCCATGAACACAGTCTATCGACCTTAAGCGCTAGGGCAAAAAAACAGGCAAAATCCGCAAATAACGGATTTTACCTGTTAGAAAATCATCTGATTATCGACACTCAGGCACTAACGGCATAGTTAAACAGCTTAAATCCTCAGCATTACCGCCCGATATGAGTCATTAAAGTTGTGGTGCAATCGTCTTCTTTAACCACTCGGTTAACATTTTGGTTTCATACATAAAAGGTTTATCATTTAAAGATTGGATCCCACCCATAAACCCCATATCCGACAGTTTTTCATCGCCCGCGATAATCACTTTATCGTTTTCCATGACTTGATAAGAAAAAGTCATACGTGGCGGATAAATGTCTTTGATAATGCGTAAATCATTGGCGGTCGCACCAAATGTTGGACGCATATCACCCGCAAGATCAACATCGGTAATGGTCATTTTAAGCTTTTGATTTTGCTTTAAAATCTTCGCGGCTTCTTTATTGATGTTTTCAGTTAAGGTCTCAAATAAGCGCTTCTCATAACGGGATTGGAGCTCCCCTGATGATTTTATATCGCGATAATCTTTAGGACTTTGCCAAATAATTTTAACCACACCATCTTCGGTGACGGGATCCACAGGCGCTTCATCGGCCGCCCAAGCCGCACTGCAACTTAATACACCTGCGAGTAAAAGGGACTGAATTTTCATATTTGCCTCCAAGGCCTAGATAACTTTCTGAGAACCACAGTACAAAATCTAACCTGAACTAGAGCTTAACGCAAAACTGATATAAGTACAGCAAATGTGTCGTAAGCTTTTGTATAATTAGGTAAATATTATTTAACTATCACAACCGATACGTATCTTTTTGTATCGAGATTGCACCAAGTAAGTGCATAGTTATCAATTTGTGAACATTTCACGCGCATAACGACAAAAAAAGCGTTATCCTTCCGCTATTGTTTACATTGCCCACTTAATAAAAAATGAAATTCCCTGTTGTACCTGTGTTCATTCTTATCCTGTTTACCTGCGTCGTGAGTGCGATTTGGTTTATCTCCCCGAGTGACAAAAATACTGGCCCTAAAACTTGGTCAGCCTTTATCTACAACCATGGCTATGATTCAGGAAAGTATAAAAAAACCGATAACTTTGACAGCTATAATACTTGCCGCGATTTTGCTCGCGAACAATCTGCCTTCTACGACAATGTGCCTTGGGAATGTGGATCTATGTGCCAGTTCGATACTCGTAAGCAAGGATTTCAATGCGAAGAAATGAAGAATGAGCACTAACTAACCATTCAGCATAGGTTCAATATTTATACAATAAACTCAGCTCCTCACAGTACAACTCGTTTTCTTTACCGTCTAAGGATGCACGATTTAGAACTAACGTGTTAAACGTAATTTTTAACTTGGAGCTTACCTATGAACCTAAAAACGGCTTATCTATTCAACCCATATTCACGAAAACTCGCTTTATTGGCACTGCTGACAATTGGAACGAGTATCAGCCTTTCAAGCCAAGCTGCACCATTGACCATCAGCCAGCAACAAGCTGTTACTGTTCATTTGAGTAAATTGGCTCAGGCGCAAAATGCGGCTGAACATCAAATGACAGAGCAGCTTAAGCAAGATTTTAGTCAACAATTAACCGCGCAAGAACATGAGTTTATGAGCGACATCTGCCCTAAATACGGCATGACCTTCGATGTCACTACCAACGCTTGCTTGCGCTCGTAAGGTATTGCCAAGACTAAAATGGAAAACGGGCACTCAGTTCAGGGTATTGCAGCTTTAAATCCTTGGGCTTAGTGCTAAATTTTTTACCTACGGGCGTCGCCTTGCCCGATGGCATAAAGGGCAGTTCCTCACCGGTTCTATCTTCGTATAATTGCCCTGCAATAAGATCGTATTCATCCACAAAGGGATAAGCATAGGCATCTCGCTCTGGCCAAGCGACTAAACGTGCTAGGGTGTCAGGCTGATTAACCACACCTTCGAAAATTTCTTTACCAAGCGAAATCAAAAAACACCTAAACTCGGCAAAAGCATATTCAGAATCACAACCAGTAATAATGTAAGCCGCCCCCCAAACAGACCACAGATAACTACGGCGCATCTGCTGACCAAAGATTTTATCGAAAGCTTTTAACTCTTCATTACTCAATTCGGCAAGTTTCTGCTTCAGTGCTTGAGTCAAAGACTCCTGTGATTGCGCCGCTTCCATTCGCGTGACTAAACCCCAAAACTCAACTTCTGTCATAAACGTCACCTATTAGAGCCTCTAGCAAAAAGGCATATTCTACACGATATTAAGGTTATACTGGACTCGGATTAGGGCATTTCCTACACTTGCTCATCTTCTTTGCTACTGGTGTGCACTTCAATCTATGCCTAAACGTCTTATACTACTGATCACGTTATATTGCCTCTTCAGCATTGCTGCACTTTGGCGTACTGTGATGACTCAATCCCTTGATGTATTCACCCTAGGCGTCCTCCCCGTACTCGTTGGCATACTCATACGAGCGCCGTGGTCTAGCTTAGTGTTGAAAATTTATATTGGCATGCAAACCTTAGGATTCTCGGCTCTGGGGATTACAGCAATTATTGCCTATCGCATTACCCCTGAGGATGTAAAAGTGGTTGTTTCTGGTCACAATATTCCTATGTTGCCACTCACAGTGAGCATTATTGTTATTTTACTCGTGCAGTATTGGATCGCATTTTCTAAGGTCACGAGACACTATTTGACCCGCCAAACTCAGTAATGGACTTTGTTGCTAAGCTGTTATCAACAGCGTAGCTTAGCGACCCAGTAAAATACTTACGACTTTTAACTTGAAGTAGACTATGAGCCATTTATCGCCCAGCGAACTTTCCATTCTTTTGGTAGAACCTTCAGAGACACAGCGTCGAATTATTATTCAGCGCTTACAACAAGAAGGCATTCTCAGCATTCAAACCGCAGAAAACATAGAAGCGGCTAAAGATATTATTGCTCGCCATAAACCTGACCTTATTGCGAGCGCCATGCATTTCGATGATGGCACTGCCATCGATCTCTTGGGCTACTTAAGGGCCAACGCTGACTGCAAAGATATCCAATTTATGCTGGTCTCGAGTGAGTGCCGCCGTGAGCAACTTGAAATATTCCGCCAATCGGGTGTAGTAGCGATTCTACCTAAACCCTTCAGTGCCGACCATTTAGGTACAGCATTGAATGCCACGATTGATTTACTCAGCCACGATGAACTCGACTTGAGTAATTTCGATGTACAAGATGTGCGTGTATTAGTGGTCGATGATAGCCGTATGGCAAGAAACGTCATTAAACGTACGATTGGTAACTTAGGGATGAAGCTAATTACCGAGGCCGAGGATGGCGCGCAAGCCATAGCGTTAATGAAACACAATATGTTCGACTTAGTGATCACTGATTACAATATGCCGAGTGTAGATGGGCTAGCTTTGACACAATTTATCCGCAATGAAAGCCAACAATCACACATTCCCATCTTGATGGTGTCTTCCGAAGCCAACGATACCCACCTCAGCAATGTGTCCCAAGCGGGTGTAAATGCCTTATGTGACAAACCCTTTGAACCCAAACTTGTTAAAAAATTACTCTATCAACTGTTAGAAGAATAAAACCAGAATAAAACTTAAGTCACGAACTGAGTAAATATTCTGCGCTTTACTGAACATCCTGCTGCACGCTAGACGCAAAAGGCTTTCCAAGTGCTAAACCTTATGGCATGTTAGGCACGCTTATTTCAAATAAATCTACGGAAAGAAGAGACAATAAAAATGAACAAAACTGAACTAATCGCCAAAATTGCGGAAAATGCCGATCTAACGAAAGTAGAAGCAGCACGCGCATTGAAGTCTTTTGAAGCAGCTATTACCGAATCAATGAAAAATGGTGACAAAATCTCCATCGTAGGCTTCGGTTCTTTTGAAACAGCGACTCGTGCCGCTCGCACTGGCCGTAACCCACAAACGGGTAAAGAAATTCAAATTGCTGAAGCGACAGTGCCTAAGTTTAAAGCGGGTAAAACCCTACGTGACAGCGTAAACTAAGTTATAAAATTCAATACAACGCCTCCATTGTGAGGCGTTTTTTTTGCCCAATTCCAGTGAAGCACTGAATATTTTTTGCACAACAAAAGTGCGCCTCTGCCCCACAAACTGGCAAATAAAAACATTTAATTAACATTGTGAATTCTAATACCTTGTTTTACATGGCATTGTAATAGTGGCATGTGATTAGCAAATCCTTCCTTAGAAAAAACCAAGATGCACTAATGAACACAGCTGACTTTGAGTGTGCCAATGGTGAATCGATAAATAAGTCAATCGAGGGGATAAGCATGAAGAAATCACTGTACAGCGTTTTGGCCTTATCGACGGGAATGTTACTGGCAGGCAACGCCTTTGCAGCCGTATCAGGCAACATTGGCGGTACCTCTAATTACCTATGGCGCGGTGCGACCCAAACTAAAGATGCGGTCGCAATCCAAGGTGGCCTTGACTACAGCCACGATTCTGGATTTTATGCGGGAACTTGGGCATCGAATGTGGATTTTGGTGATGATACTAGCTACGAGCTTGATCTATATGCGGGTTATGGCGGCAGTATTACCGAAGACATCAGCTACGACTTTGGCTATCTCTACTACGCCTATCCAGACGCACCGGGCAGTATTGATTTTGGTGAGCTCCATGCTGCTGTCACGTGGAAATGGCTCGAACTGGCTTACTCCCAAGTCATCAATGCCGGTGACGATCTGGCCGCCGATCCTTTAGATAATAAAGATCTCAGTTATCTTGCCGCGACGGTATCCGTTCCTCTCACTGAAAAGCTGAATTTATCAGTGCACTATGGTTACTCAAACGGTGATGTCGTCCAATCTTGGTTTGGCGAAGATAATTATGCCGACTATAACGTGACTCTCAGCGCAGATACCAGTATAGGCACAGTGTCATTTATGGTCTCTGATACCGATCTCACCGATGATGATGCCAAACTAGTACTCGGATATTCCTACAGTTTTGATCTATAAATTCTAAGCATAACAAAACGCCACCTTAAAAAGTGGCGTCGTTTTATCACCATCACCTATTAGGCAATAATTGACCGGTTTGTTTTACGGGCCGCAACCATTTTCTCGATATATTCAACAATGGGCTCAGTCACTGAAATCCCTGTTGTTTGCTCAATCCCTTCAATACCTGGCGCCGAATTAACCTCAAGGATCAGTGGACCACGGTTAGAACGTAAAATATCTACTCCCGCGACAACCAATCCCATCGCCTTCACAGCGGCAATAGCCATTTTACGCTCAACAGAGGTGATTTTTACCACCTCACCACAACCACCTAAATGCAGATTTGAGCGGAAATCTCCCTCGGGACCTTGACGCTTCATAGAAGCAACAACCTTGTCACCGACAACAAAACAACGAATATCACTACCATTGGATTCTTTAATGTATTCCTGTACTAAGATATTCGCTTTGAGCCCCAAAAATGCTTCAATCACGCTCTCAGCAGCCGTTTTAGTTTCAGCGAGTACGACGCCAATCCCTTGAGTGCCTTCGAGTAATTTAATGACTAACGGAGCGCCGCCCACCATATTGATGAGATCAGGGATATCATTTGGCTTATTGGCAAAACCCGTCACAGGCATGCCAATCCCTTTGCGGGAAAGTAGTTGCAGTGCCCGCAATTTGTCCCGCGAACGCGCAATGGAGATTGAATCATTCGCGGCATATACGCCCATCATTTCAAACTGACGAACAACGGCACAACCATAAAAAGTCACGCTAGCATGAATACGCGGAATGATGGCATCAAACCCAACTAATTCAGTACCTTCATAGTGAATGCTAGGTTTAATAGAATTAATATTCATGTAGCAATTCAGCGTATTGATCACGACCGCTTCATGTCCACGACTTTGGCAAGCCGCGACTAAGCGTTGTGTTGAATACAACTGGGGGAATTGGGATAAAATACCTATTTTCATTGCTGAGTGACCAACTTAAGCATGAGTGAATAAACCGTTCTGCGGCACCAAAAGCACAGCGACAGAAAAAGGGGCTGATATTTGTCTATTGCTCAGTGTAAAGCAAGAAAATATTCCTCACCAGACGAAATCATTATGCTAATGAAATACTTCAAGACCTATCACACTCGAAACTCGGTTTAAGTTAACAGCGGCAGAATATACTTAGCCTCAAACTCCGTTGCATCTAAGGGGCGAGAAAACAAATAACCTTGTAATACAGTACAATGGCGAGAAGTACAAAACTCAGCCTGCTCAATTGTTTCAACGCCCTCAGCTACTGATATGACATTAAACCCATGGGCGAAGTTAAGTAATGCAGCGAGCAAACGAGTGTCTTTATCATCCTTATCATAGGAAGCGACAAAGCTTTTATCGATTTTCAGCACGCTAATGGGAAATAATTTGATATGTTCTAAGGACGAAAAACCCGTCCCAAAATCATCGAGGGCAAAACGCACCCCTAACTCGGCGATTCTATCGAGCATTTTGGCATGTTCATGGGGATCTTCAATAAGGCAATTTTCAGTAATTTCAAGCTCTAATGCTACAGCAGGAAGTCCTGTCTTAGTCAGCGTACTCGCTATTTTATCAAACAGGTTCTCATTTCCAATTTGCGATGCAGACAGGTTAACGGCAATGGTGAATTCTCTCCCTGTCGGCTGTAATTGGGTTAGCCACACCTGTGCCTGAGTACAAGCTTGTTCAAGCACCCAATCATCAATGTCCTCCATTAATCCAATTTCTTCGGCTATGGGTAAAAATTGATCTGGGGCGATAATGCCATCTACAGGATGCTGCCATCGGATAAGGGCTTCCATCCCCACCAACTGATGGGTTTTCGCATTCACTTGCGCTTGATAATGAACCTTAAATTCATTTCTTTTTAAGGCAATACGCAAACTCGACTCGATATGATTACGGTAACGCACCTCTTTATCTAAAGCTTCTGAGTAGAACTGAATCTGGTTTCGGCCCATTTTTTTAGCGCGATACATGGCAATATCGGCACATTTCATCAGCTCAGAACTATTCGAAGCCGCTTCATTATAAAAAGCCACACCGATACTAGCACCAATAAGCACATCGTTATCACCGAGACAAAATACGTCCTCAAACACTTTGAGCAATCGATTAGCCACAATCATAGGGAAATATTTATAATCATTATCAGTGACTAACACGACAAATTCGTCCCCACCTAAACGGGCAATAATGTCGCCATCTCGTAGTACTTCACTTAATCGAGCGGCTACTTTAACTAAAAGAATATCCCCCGTCTGATGGCCTAGAGTGTCATTGATCGCTTTAAAATCATCTAAATCGAGCAAGATAACGGCTAAATAGTCGTGACAACGTTTGGCCCTTGCTATCGCTCGATTAAGACAAAGTTCAAAACCATAGCGATTAACCAGCTTAGTCAACGAATCGTGTTCAGCTAGCTCTTTTAGTTTTTGGTGACTATTACGTAACGCCAACGCCATTGAAGATCTTTGTTTCGCATAACGAATTGCACGGGTTAGTATCCGCGAGTTGACCTCATCTTTAAGCAAGAAGTCCTGCGCGCCTAGTTCAATACAGCGCTGAGCCAGTTTCTCATCTTCATAGCGACTCAGCATAACGACTACGGTCTGATCTTGCGTCATGGCATTGAGCTTGATCAACACTTCTAAGCCATTAGCATCGGGTAATAAATAATCCAATAGAATACCGTCAAAATGACGTTCTAATGCGAGATTTAAACCATCAAATGCACAATTTGCTTCGACCACATTAAAAGTCAACTTTGACTGTCTGAGTGCTCGGATGATCGCAGTTCTATCAACTTCATCATCATCGATCAGTAGTAAATCCATATACTCACCTTATGCGGATGGGAGCTCCACTATTCGCCAGTAACCTTCAAGCATATTAAAAATATTATTAAAACCGTCTTTCATATCAGTTTTAACCATGTAACCAGCCACATGATGGCTATAGGCTTTCATCCTATCTTCATCGGTACTCGACGTGGTGAGCATAAAAACGACAGACGAAGAAAGAGAAGGATCTGAACGTATTCGCTCAAGGAACTCAAACCCATTCATTCTTGGCATATTAAGATCCAGCAAAATAAGATACGGACCTTTGATCGTGTCTAAACTCGTTAGAATAGTTAATGCTTCGATCCCATCCCGAGCACGCACTAAGGGATTGAGTAACCTCAATTGTCTCATCGCCCGCTGCACGGCCATGTAATCCACGTCATCGTCATCAACCAATAAAATGGTGACCTGTTGATAGTGATTTTCTGCGCTCATAGAAGCTCCTTTTTCACTATTTTCTTAGGCCAACTAAAGCAAAAACAACAACCTCGGCCCTGCGATTTGAGCTGAATCTCTCCACCTAAACTTTCAACCGTTTTTCTCACAAGTGATAAGCCTAAACCACTTCCTTCAACTTCATCCCTTGGTTTAAGTGTTTGAAACATCTCGAAGACTTTTTCATGATATGAGCTTGATATCCCCGGACCATCATCTATCACACTGAATCGATACTGCTGATCAACCGCATCACATGAAACCGTAATCACACCTGTACCTAAGTCATGGTGTTTTATGGCGTTACTGATTAAATTTCGTATAACTAATTCCAGCAATGGTCTTACGGTATAAAAATTCGGAAATTCACCTTTTAGGACTAATTCAAATCCCTGTGGCGGCGCGACGAGCGCAAACATGTCTTCAACCAGTTGCCGACTTTTCACTTCAGTGGTTTCGGTATCGACACGACCAATCCGAGAAAACATCAATAGTCCATCGAGTAATAACACCATTCGATGAATACGACTTTGGATAAGCCCTAAGTATTTCTGTACATTTTCATTGGTGTTATCGACTAAATCCTCAGACAACCAAGAGGTTAGCTGCTCGATACCACGTAAGGGGGATTTCAAATCATGGGAAGCAATATAGGCAAACCTGTCTAATTCTTGATTGATACGCTCAAGCTCAAGCATATGTTCTGCACGCTGAACTTCAATGCGTTTACGTTCAGAGACATTGTTAATTGTCGCGAGAATAGAAATGCCATTACTAAAATGAATAGGCGTCAACCCCACTTCAATTGCGAGTCGACTGCCATCTTTGCAACAGCCAAACAGGTCATCCCGCATCGACATATTTTTCGCAATAGGCTGCACTAAATAGTTACTCATGTGCTGCTGATGAGCATCCCTTAGGGTTTCGGGCAATAACATATTGATGGAACGACCGAGTAACTCGTCTCTGGTATAGCCGAACAAACGTTCAGCATGGGTATTCACTAAAGTAATAAATCCAGATTTATCCACCATAAATAGCGCACTTGGAGAGGCTTCAATTACTAATCTAAAGCGTTTTTCGTTAGCAATTAACTCTGAAGTCAGTAAAGACTCCTTATATCGATTACGCGCCATAATTAACACTGAGTAAAACAATGCCAAAATAAAACCACAACCGATAAATTGGAGCCACATACCTTGGGTCTGTTCCGCTCTCGAGATAAAACGCGATTGTGATGAAATGTCTAAGCGCCACAACTGCCCTCCAACTAAGTCAGTCTGTGAGTGATAAAACACATCCTGCTCATTCGGGGCCACTTTGCTGCTGGTAAACATTAGACTGTCAGCGCTTGCCTGCGGACTTTCATAAATGGCAAGTTTCAAGCCTGAGAATCGCTCCCCCATAATCCCTTGCATGAGGTCATCCATCCTAAACGCTGCATACACAAGTCCAAACACGTGCTGTTTACGCTCAGCCTCTGTTGTTGTGGTGCCTTGATAAAGCGGTAAATACATTAAAAAGCCCGCTTTCGCATCATCAGAAGTATCTTGAACTAATACGACTTTGCCAGAAACTGTCGGCAGTCCAGTGGTAATAGCGCGAGTGATGGCTTTATATCGATTAGACTCGGAGCACATGTCATAACCCAAGGCTCTTTGATTACGCCAATCAAAGGGTTCTAAGTACACAATCACGCAATACTGATCACGCGTTCCTTCTGGGTAAACTTTATAGTCTTTAAAACCTTCAGCTTGAACTTGTTGGATGTGCGCACTTAATGCTTCAGGTTGAAGTAACTGAGCATAGCCAAAACCTTGAAAACCTGGGTAATACTCAGATAAATGAGCATTGATGACATAAGTTTGCCATTCCTGACGTGTCACATTACTCGAGGATAATAATAAGCCAACGCCACCACGTAAGACTTGCTCATAGGCAAGCATTCTGCGATTCACGGCTTCTGTTAATTCTTGAACGCTATTTTCGAAACGCTCTTCACCTCTATCCCTAAGATAGTGCTCAAGCACATACCAAGAGATCCCCATGAAAAGTAAGGCAGCCACTATCATCAGCCAGCTAGAGCTCAGCACGCTAAAGTAGATATTATTAGATGGGGGGAGTGATTTAGAAAACTGATCCTTGTCCATGTAAGCCAATTCCCTAGCAAACGATTAACAACAAACACAGGTACAAGTGTTGTTGTAATTATGACTAAATTCAAGTTTATCCTACTATTTAACTCGGAATTAACGCGAATATATCTATGACGATACCGTGCTCTTAATCACAAAATAAGCAAAAACTAAATTAATCAAATATTCAATTGCAGTCTAGTGCCTACGCAAAACAGCGGTAAGCTGAATCATCCGACTCACGGGAAGAATTTTTCACCCTAACTCACAAAATTATTTGCTTTTCTACCATACTCTTTTTAGTTAGAAAGTCGTTAGGAACAACAAGAGGAATTCGTTATGGCTCATATTACTGAAGTCGTGCCCAACGATACTGAACTTGAGGCAATGACCACACCAAGAAACAGCAAAGCCGCCGAGGCAATGCAGCATAGACGCGAAGTCAAAAAGCGTTTAGAAGACTACCTCGAGCGGGCGGAGTTAAAACGTGCATTAGGAGATGACGATTTTTTCTAGCCAATTCTATCTCGCTATCTAGTGGTCAAAATGATGGGATGATGATCTCAGTCGGTGATCATTTGTTTCGAACTCACTGAGTTTTGGCCCACTAAAATCGAATATCTCACCCAGCCAATAATGCTGGGTGTGACTCTGCTTTAGCTCACTAACCTCCAGATTTAAAATCGCGTCATCACAGTCATTTTTACCACTCTTGTCGGCTTGAGTTTTGATTAACAAGCATTCAGCCTTAACACACTCAAATAACTCATCGCTGTCATGCTTTGCTCCAATCAATCTATTTCTATATCAAGAACAAAGCAGCTTTAATGTCATATCAATAAAATATTATTAAACAGATGGTTACTTATTTATGTCCCATAGACATAGCGCTAGAATTGTAACAAGTGCACCAAAATGATTCACAAAATCGATAACAGCTAATTTATTTAATCGGTATATTTCTCAGCTAGCCTGCGAATCAATATGAATAAATGAGGTTTAAGGCTATGATTAGCCACATCTCTCTCGCTGAAATTACCTGCAGGATATACGGGAATGTCTGAGTCGTTAGCCCAATATCAACAAGATCTACGCCGTTTTTCCGATGAATTAATTCGCATTCAAACGCCAATAAAAATCTTAGATGCCATTAAATGGCCGCGGGAAATGGAAGAGCGTTTTCTATCCAATAAGGGCACGGTACTTCCGGCTATCAAGCAAGAGTTCTATCAAAACATTGCTTTACCTTTTGATCCTGTTAAAACCCAAGCTGAGCTAGCCTCCCTAAAGCAGGACATCCATAGACGTTTGGGTAAACGAGACAAACTCGGCAAAATATTAGTGGCAAACGTCGATCAGTATCGCCTTGTCATCGATATGTTGGGGAACAGAGGCACGCCAACCTTTGGTAAGCTCAGCCAAGAATTGTACGGCAGTGCTAGCCATAAACTGCATGGCGATCGCCATACCTTGCGCCAGTTAGGCGATAAACTCAGCTACATTTTCTCGCTGCCCGCGGCGAGGCACATGAATAAACACCACCCTAAAATTATTAGCGCGCCAGAAGCGGTTAACGTGCTCAGCCAACGTTTAGAAAAGTACTTTCATAGCGATGATATGCGTGTACGCCTTAGTGACGGTATCGTCTCTGACGCTGCAGTCGGTGGCGACACTGTTAAGCTCAATAGCAAAGCAATGTTCAGCGAATCGGATCTTAATGTATATGAAGTTCACGAAGGTTGGGTGCATGTCGGCACAACGCTAAACGGCCGAGCTCAACCCCACGCCACTTGGCTCAGTGTCGGTTCTCCGCGCGTAGCAGCAACCCAAGAAGGTCTAGCCGTTTTACTGGAAATGCTGACGCTAAGCTCAAATCCAGGACGGGCTCGGCGAATTAGTGACCGTGTTGCCGCGGTCGATATGGCTGAAAATGGTGCTGACTTTATAGAGGTATTCAATTATTTCAGAGGATTGAATCTAAGTGCGACAGACAGTTACCGTGTCACTCAAAGGGTTTTCCGTGGGGGCATGGTGGAAGGCGGCAGTTTCTTCACTAAGGATATTTCCTATGTGCGTGGTTATGTGGAAAACATTAACTTTATCCGCAGCGCCATCACCTCAGGCCTTCCTGAACTCATCCCTATGCTATTCCTCGGTAAATTGGCGATCGAAGATATCCCCGTGTTATACCAAGCTTGCCAAGAGGGCATTCTGACTACGCCTAAATATCTACCGCCTATGTTTGATAACTTTAGTGGCCTTTATGCTTGGTTTGGTTTTGCATCAGGTTTAGCAGGAATCGATTTGAAAGGTGTACAGCGCCATTTCACTCGCTTATTTAAAGACGTACCGAATGTCGTCCCGACCTTTGAGTTACTCGATGATACTGAATTTGACAACAACTCTGACTAATACAGTAACCTGCTTGATTTAAAATAAAAAAGCTCACAACTATGTGAGCTTTTTTATAAAACTAAACGCTAATCTTCGATAGAAAAACCTTCACCATTACATTCAAAATACAACTCATCGCGAGCTCGCTTTGCCACACGTGTAGAAGATAATGGCATTTCCACCCAACTTTTGAACTTGCACTTTCAAATCTTTTAAGGCTTCCACACTAACTGCGGCAGCGCATTTAAATCCAATCGGTCACCCTGAGTCGCGATTGCTATAGCCTTTGGTTTAGTCTGAGGATCTTGGTTAATCACATCGACTAATCCATGCTGCGCCTCGGGTTCTCCATGGACTAAAATTAACGGCGGCTGGCCTTCAAAATGGTGATACCAACGTAATAACTCTGCTTGATCCGCATGGGCTGAAAGTCCACCCACTGTGTGTAACTTAGCCGCGACTTTAATGCTGTTACCATGAATAGACAGTTCTTCAGCGCCATCGACGAGGGCGCGCCCTGGTGTTCCAAGCGCTTGATAACCACAAATAATCACATCACATTCTGGACGCCATAGATTATGCTCTAAGTGGCTACGAATACGACCACCGTTACACATGCCACTCCCCGCAATAATGATCAATCCCTTATGCACGTCGTTCAGCGCTATCGACTCTTCGGTCGTTTGGATAAATTCGACATTTGACAACAGCGGATGCTGCCCAGGATGTTGGCGGGTAAAGCGTTTAAAGTCCTCATCCATCAGCGGATAATTATTAACGTAAACGCGGGTCGCCTCAATTGCCATCGGACTATCTAGGCAGATTTTCCAACGGCCGAGATCCCATTCTTTAGCATATAAATGAAATAGATATAATAACTCCTGTGCTCGTCCAACCGAAAAAGCAGGGAGCAATATATTGCCTTGGCTCTCGTTGACTGTCTTAGCAAAAATGGCTTTCAATTCGGCTAAGGTATCCGTCCAACTGCGGTGAAAACGATTGCCATAGGTGCTTTCCATTAAGACTAAATCTGCCGTATCCACTAAGGTAGGATTACGTAAAATCGGCATACCTGCACGGCCAAGATCGCCACTGAAGACGATTTTCTTCTGGGATTTGCCCTCACCTAACCACAACTCGACTAAGGCGGAACCTAAAATATGCCCTGCATCTGAGAGGCAAATATCCACATGGGGAATAACGCGAGTCACTTGACCATATTCCAATGGTACAAATTGAGTTATCGCGAGTTCAGCATCTTCAACGGTGAATAGCGGTTCTAGGGGTTCAAGATCATGTTTAGCACGCTTTTTATTGACTCTTTCGGTATCGCGGGTCTGCAGCATAGCCGCATCTTTGAGCATGATAGCGCACAGCTCTGCCGTGGCTTTATGGGTGTAGATAGGCCCATCAAAACCCGCTTTGACTAAGAGTGGTAAACGCCCAGAATGATCGATATGGGCATGGCTAAGCACGACAGCAGAAATAGACTCAGGATCAAATGCGAAGGGATCATGATTACGCAACTCATCAGATTTACCGCCTTGGATCAAACCACAGTCGAGCAATAAGTGTTCATGATCAACCGAGAGTAAATGACACGAACCTGTCACTTCCTCTGTCGCCCCTAAAAACTGCAATGTCATTCGCATGGTGTCCCTCCAAGGTGTTTATCTCATATAAAGATAGACTATGCCCTTATTCCTAAAACAAAAAGGATTAATTAGTCACGTGCGAGCAATGTCAACTTTAGCTGTAATGCTTAGTCATCAATAACCTAACAATGGGTACAACTGACCTTGACGTACCGTTTTGCCAGCGTTAGCAATAGTGCCATCGCGCAGCCATTGTTCGAGCAAGATCTGCAAAGGCTGTTTGACTTCTGCCGCCGTCATTCCAGCGCTAATACTTGGGCTATAGAGTAATTTAAGCAAAATGAAATCGAGTCCGGTAAGTAAGTCCTGCGGGGTTTTGTCGTTAAAAATGGAGGGAAATACTTTCTCTGAATCATTGGGTAAACCAAGCACTTGGGTAATCTCTTCCACTACGCAAGCCACTAACTTACCGTGCATTTTGGCTTGATCTACAGGAATAATAATCCAAGCACGTTCAATCTCTTGCCGTGAATTGAGAGCAAACTTTGCCATACACACAGAGCCATGGACATTTTTCGCCGAGCTAGGTCCCATTAAGCGCATCACCTCACTTGCCCATAGGGATTGACGGGTAAACACTAAGTGCAGATTCGCCTCTGAGAGCGTATCGACCCGTTGAATATCGAGGCCGGTGATCTGGCCTAAGTGTGTTAAGTGCATCAACACTAATTGAGTGTGCAGCGCCTTATCACCCACTTGATGCTCAATAAACACTCGTACCGGTATGCGCCACTTACGCACGCTATGTTTAGCAAGGTCATACTCATTTTGTAGGGCGACTTCACTAAATGCTTGGGTGATATAAGCGGAGTTTTTCCAATCCGTAGCGGGCGTTAATACTTGGGTTAATTCGGGAGATGTTTGAGCAGCAAACAAAGGCAAAGCGAATAAACTTAGCGTTAGAAAAAGCCCTAAACGAAACAGACGTGCAGTAAAAAATAACCAACTGTAGAAACGTGTTAATACCCTAAGCCACTTTTGCATTGGCACTCATCCCGCAACTTGACGAGGTCACTGAATCAAAATCATAGCAGTGATACTGATAAAAGAAGTCGAAATCTGCAAACAACCTGATACAACATAGACTCAATAAACTCGCCCAGATAATGCAATGCCGACTAA
Source organism: Shewanella sp. SW32 (assembly GCF_025653365.1). Taxonomy (NCBI): domain Bacteria; kingdom Pseudomonadati; phylum Pseudomonadota; class Gammaproteobacteria; order Alteromonadales; family Shewanellaceae; genus Shewanella; species Shewanella sp. SW32. The sequence continues at coordinate 124,642 of NZ_JAKKSJ010000008.1, forward strand.
ACCGTTGCCAATAAAACCCCATAATAAAATTACTACACAAAGCATCAATACATTGTTTTTAAAAACATTATATTTAATATCATTAATCGTATACTGATGATATTACACCACCATTGCCAAGGATTCAGGATGACAATGGTGTGCATTTTTAGCTTAAGCGCTTTCTAACGAGCATAATCCGTGCAACTATTCAGCGAGCTCTAGTCCCTTAACCACCCCTCAACTTCATCGCGCGTCGGTACTGAGCCGCTATGTATGAGCTCACCATCGATCACTACCGCTGGGGTTTTCATCACTTTAAATTTCAATAGGCTTTGAGGATCTGTGTCCTTTTTTACAATAACATCCACACCCATTTCTTCTGATATGTCCGCAATCATCTCAGCGGTTTTGCTACATTTAGCGCAACCACTGCCTAAGACTTTGACTTGTTTCATGTTACTTCCTTAACGAACTGTGCTGCAAAATTAAAAATTTCAACCTACTGTCATACTCGCAGCCACATATAGCAAGGTAAATTTCCAGCCAAGCAAACTCATAGACAAGAGTATGGCAACATCTATAGCTCAATTCAGGCCACAATAATATAACTGCATTATTAGTTGCATTGCATTGATTGCTATTAATTTCTATATATAAATATAAACAAATATTTATAAACCATCTGTTATAAACACTACCAAAAAACTAAAAAAGTACAGCCTAGTTTTTCATAAAATCACAATACTTTAGTTAATTTCACAACTCACAAAAAATAATCTTGATAACACAACAAATATTAATACAACCTAAATTAGATGTTTGGTGAATATAGCTAAAACAATCAATATTTTACTTGATTATTATTTAGGTATTTCCCCGTCATCATTTATCCACACATCTCGTGACGCATATCACTTATTACAACATTTAAGATTGATCCTACATCACTAAACACTAGTATCTGCTATGTTGCGGCTGCGACACGATTTATCAACATATTATAACAATACGGAAACCTCCCTATGACCTGGACCCAAACATACACGCCACTCGGTAGCTTGTGGCTAACCGCAATGGTTGCTTTACTGCCTATTGTGTTTTTCTTCCTAGCCTTAACTGTGTTAAAACTTAAAGGCTATATCGCTGGGGCATTAACCTTATTAATTGCCTTAGCAGTCGCGATACTCGCCTACAAAATGCCTATTAGTATCGCGCTTGCTTCTGCTATATATGGTTTTAGTTATGGGCTATGGCCAATTGCTTGGATTATTATTACCGCAGTATTTTTATATAAAATCACCGTTAAAACAGGTCAATTTGAGGTTATTCGCTCGTCAGTCATCTCAGTCACGGAAGATCAACGATTACAAATGCTATTGGTTGGCTTTTCATTTGGAGCCTTCCTCGAAGGTGCTGCTGGATTTGGTGCACCTGTTGCTATTACAGCTGCGTTACTTGTCGGGCTTGGATTCAATCCATTGTATGCAGCAGGACTTTGTTTAATCGCAAACACGGCACCCGTCGCCTTTGGAGCTATGGGTATCCCAATTATCGTAGCAGGTCAGGTTTCATCACTAGACCCATTCCATATTGGACAACTCGCTGGCCGTCAGTTGCCAATTTTATCGATTATTGTCCCCTTCTGGCTCATCGCAATGATGGATGGCATCAGGGGAATACGTCAAACTTGGCCCGCAACATTAGTAGCAGGCGTTTCATTTGCGATCACCCAATTTTTGACCTCAAACTTTATCGGCCCCGAATTACCCGATATTACTTCGGCGTTAGTCAGTCTAATTTGTTTAACGTTATTTTTAAAAGTCTGGCAACCAAAAGAAATATTCACTTTCTCAGGCATGAAACAAAGAGTTACTACCCCTAAATCTACTTTTTCTAATAGCCAGATATTTAAAGCATGGTCTCCCTTTATTATTCTCACGGCAATTGTAACCCTGTGGAGTCTTAAAGATGTACAACTGGCATTAAGTTTTGCCACTATCAGTATTGAAGTACCTTACTTGCATAATCTCGTTATCAAAAGTGCACCTATTGTCGCTAAGGAAACCCCTTATGCAGCAATATATAAACTTAATTTATTAGGCGCTGTTGGAACAGCCATTTTAATCGCAGCAATGATCTCAATTGTGGTCCTTAAAATGTCAGTAAGTAATGCACTGACATCCTTTAAAGACACTTTAATTGAATTAAAATTCCCGATATTGTCAATTGGATTAGTATTAGCATTTGCCTTTGTTGCAAACTATTCAGGTCTATCTTCAACCTTAGCACTCGTGCTCGCAGGCACTGGCGTGGCATTCCCCTTCTTCTCACCATTCTTAGGTTGGTTAGGTGTGTTTTTAACAGGTTCAGACACCTCGTCAAATGCCCTATTTGGCGCGCTGCAAGCCAATACAGCAAACCAAATCGGTGTAACACCGGAGTTATTAGTCGCCGCAAACACTACGGGAGGAGTAACGGGCAAAATGATTTCGCCACAATCTATTGCCGTTGCTTGCGCTGCAACGGGATTGGCGGGTAAAGAATCAGATCTTTTCCGCTTTACGCTAAAGCACAGTCTATTTTTCTGTACTTTCATTGGCGTGATCACAGTACTCCAAGCATACGTAGTCCCTTGGACATTAGTGTTTTTCACTAAATAAAGCGATATCTAAGATATATTAAAAGCCGAGTGATAAACCACTCGGCTTTTTAGATTGAAATGGATATAAAACTCACTCTGCGATGAAGTTAAAATGAGTTTAATTAAGTAAAGTAGCAAGGCAGCTTTATTAATCCCAGTGAAGTCATACAATCAAGGTCCTGATTGTCATTCTTGTCGTAGATAACTACTCGGTACATTGATGATAAATGCAACTTAAGCCAGCAACTTCGCCTTATCCTTACCTAATACGCCTTTTAGCACTAAAGAGTTAAAGTGCAATGGTTCCAGCTGCGGCCATTAGTCACTTGCAGTATCAATGGGATCCATTCGGATAGAGATCTAAATACTGGCTCGATAGTGTTAATCAACACTGCAAGCTCCTAATCGTTTATCTTATGGCTAAACAATCACTTGATGATAGGTTTCCACATGGTATGACTCGACTAATTCGGGCATAACTTGATGGAAATAGTGTTGAATTGCATCTTTAGCGCAGTGCTCATCAAAGGCGGCAATATCGACAAACTTCTCTACAAACGTCACACGGCGTGGTTCATCACGGCTCACATTGAGCTCGTAACGAATACAACCCGCTTCGCGGCGCGTATCAGGAATAAGGCTCGCGAGCGCAGCTATTAGTGCTTCGGTTTTGCCCTCTTTAGCCAGAAAACTCGCCACGCAGGCAATTTGCTGTTGATTGATTCTATAGTCCGTTGAAGTCGACATCTCAGTTCCTTATTGGCTTAATGTTGAATGTTTATATGCCAAGCTTTTGTTGATCGCTTATGTTGATAATTGATGTAGATAACTCATATTGATAGCCGCTTATGCTGATTGATAGCGCATATCCAAATGGGGAATACCATCTTCTAAGTACATCTCAGAGCAGGCGACAAAGCCGAGTTTTTGATAGAAAGCTTTGAGGTAATCTTGGGCGCCAATTTGGATCCCCGCATCGGGCCAAGTCGTCAGTGCCGATTCGATGGCGTGCTGCATTAAAGGCATGGCGAGCCCTTTGCCTCGCCCCGCTGGCGATACCACCACACGGCCGATACTCGCCTCTGGATAACTCAACCCCGGCGGTAAAATACGCGCGTAGGCAAGCAGTTCCCCGTCTGACGATAAGCCGATCAAATGCTGGGTTTCTGGATGCCTATCCTTATCGTCAAGCTCTGGATACGCACAGGCCTGCTCTACCACAAACACATCGACTCTTAGCTTCAATATGTCATATAGCCTATTGGCATTTAATTGATTAAATGTAAGATTTTGCCACTGCAAACGATATCCCTCTGCAAATCATCGAAAAAGAGCTTTGAGTCTACCACAGCATAAAGACCATAAAAAAGCGCCTTAATCCGTGAGGACTAAGGCGCAAAACTGTTGCGCAAACCAATAGATCTGGGGAAATCTATGGCAACAACAGGATAACGAAAAACGTTATTACTCAACCATGGCATCGTGGGCCACAGGCCCTGTCGGTTTACGGATCAGCAGCACAGCGAACACAGCGATAAGTAGCAGAGCGCCCATGATGTAAAACACATCGTTATAGGCCTGAATATAGGCTTGCTGACTCATGGTTTTGCCCAGCAAGGCTTTCGCCTGCGCGGCGGCGGTATAGGGATCTGAACCTCCCGCCTGCAACATACTTGCGCTTTGGGCTAAATAGTCCTGTGCTTGCGTGCTCACTGCGGGTAAAGATTCCTTAATATGAGCCAAATGCCCGCGCGACAAAGTGTCAGTCAGGGTCGCGACCAGCGCGATACCAAAAGCACCACCTAAGTTACGCATCACGTTTAATACCGTCGATGCCGAGGCATTTTCATGGGGTTTTAAATGCATAGTAGCAAGCATACCAATTGGCACCAGAATAAAAGGCTGACCTAATGCCCGCACTACTTGCGAGGCGATCATCTGCGGTCCGGCATAATCTGCGGTCATCTGGCTATTCATGTAATAGCTAATGGCGAACATTAAAAAGCCAAAGGCAGCGAGATAACGACTATCGAAGCGCTCCATCAATTTCGGCACTAAGGGCAAGACCAATAGCTGCGGAAATCCCATCCACATAATCACACCACCAATTTCTAACGGTGTGTAATCATGGACTTGTGATAGATAAAGCGGGATCAAATAAATAGCGCCGAATAGTGCCATGCCCAGTAAAAAATACGCCACGGTAGAGAGCACAAAATCACGCTTACCGAGCAGGCGCAAATTCACTAACGGCTCTTTACGCCTTAACTGGATCCAAACAAATAACACCAGATTCACGACGGCAATAATGGCCAGATTACGAATGAGCTCCGAGCCAAACCAGTCCTTGCGGTTACCTTCTTCGAGCACCACTTCAAGGCAACCCATACCCAGCGCCATAGTGACTATGCCCGCCAGATCGACATTCTTCAGCTTATCCCAAACGACCGACTGCTTCTCTAAACCGTAGGCCAACATGGCCATCACCAACAAACCCGGTGGCACATTGATATAAAACAGATAATGCCAGCTAAATTGCTCGGTCAACCAACCGCCTAAGGTCGGGCCGATTGAAGGCGCAAAAGTCGCCGTCACGCCAAATAACGCCATGCCGACGGCACGTTTGTTATCGGGTAAAAACTCAAGAATAAGCCTAAAGGCTAACGGAATAAGCGCACCACCAAAAAAGCCCTGTAGCGCCCGAAAGGCGATCATGGCCTCTAAGTTCCACGCGATTGAGCAAAGCACAGAAGCAAAGATAAAAGCAGCCGTGGTCCATAACAGATAACGCCTGACCGACAATCCCGTGCTGAGCCAGCCAGAGAGCGGGATCGCGATCATCTCAGCAACCAGATACGCGGTTGAAATCCAACTGCCTTCTTCGAGCGTTGCCCCAAGGCTGCCTTGAATCTCCTTCATCGATGCATTAGTGATTTGAATATCGAGGATCGCCATAAAGGCGCCGATCAAACCACCAAATACCGCAATCCATGAACGGCGACTGCCACGCTCATAATCGGTAGGCTTTCTAGGTACACTGATGCCCTGCGCCTCCATATCGGCAGACGCAGTGATAGAGCCAGTTGCGCTCATACTAACGACCTGTATTTGCAGCGATTGCCAATATTGCAGTACCCGACGCCGTATCCACTTTCACGACCGCACTTAAGCCCGGTAGCATGTGTGCTTCTTCCTCAGACAAATCTAAGCGAATACGCACGGGAATACGCTGCACGATTTTAGTGAAATTACCTGTGGCGTTTTCCGCAGGCAGTAGACTGAATTTGGCTCCGGACGCCGGTGACAGACTATCGATAACACCTATAAAGGTTTTGTCGGGAAACGCATCGAGACTGACCTGCACCGACTGTCCTGGTTGCATATGTTGGATCTGGGTCTCTTTAAAGTTCGCCGTGATCCACACAGCCCCATCCGGAACCAAACTGTAGAGTGCTTGGCCGGGCTGCACGTACTGCCCCACCATAGCGCCACGTTTACCAATCACCCCAGAAAAAGGTGCGGTCACACGGGTATCATTTAACTGAATTTTCGCCAGTTCTAAAGTCGCATTGGCCTGCTCTACTACTGAACCCGCCTGATCTAATTGGGCATTAAAAACCGCTAACTCACGTTGCTTTGCCACTAACACGGCTTGAGCTTCATCGAGACGGGCGGCGGCAGAATCAAATCCTGCTTGCAGTTGATCGACATCATCTTGGGAGCTGTAATTACTGACTTTAAGCTTTTTTGAACGGCTCAATTGTTGTTGTGCCCGTATTTTATCGGCCTTTGCCGCCACCACGCCTGCGCTGGCTTGAGTGATTAACGCCCGTTGCAACTCCACCTTTGCAGCTAAGGTTTGCAAGTCCGCCTTCGCACTCGCCTGTGAGGCTTCGGCTTGACTCACTTTGGCACTAAACTGGTTATCTTCTAGCTGAGCTAATAACTCACCCTTTTGCACATGCTGGTTATCGGTTACATCGCTTAACACAACGTAGCCGGGTACTTTCACGCTGATATGGGAAATATCGGCCTCAACATAAGCGTTATCAGTGGTTTCGATAAAACGTACCTGTGTCCACCAGTAATAACCGCCTCCCGCAACTGCAGCGAGTAACAGTGGAACGGCGATAATGAGTTTACTTTTGGACATGAATGACTCCTTGATTAGTGATATCTAGTGTACTACTGTCTCACTAAGTTTATTAGTCAGTAAAAAATCAACCCACTGTTTCACAGGTGTAACAATGATGGATCTCAATCGCGTGCAAATTTTCGCTCAAGTGGTCGAGCAAGGCAGCTTTACTGGCGCAGCTAAAGCCCTTGGGCTCACTAAGGCAACCGTCAGTCGCAAGATAGCCGAGCTCGAAGCCGATACCGGCACACAACTGCTTTTTCGCACCACGAGAGCCCTAAAACTCACCGAAGCAGGATCGAGTTATTACAACAGGATCAATAAGATCCTCAGCGATCTGCAGAGCGCCGAAAATCAGCTCAGCGCCCAACAGCAATTGATTAAAGGCAATCTAAAAATTGTCTGCCCAATTGAATTAGGCCAATTGTTTTTAGGGCCGATTTTCGCGCAGTTTTTAACGCTTTATCCCGAAATCACCATAGAGGCTGAACTCACCAATCGAAAGGTTGATGTAATAGAAGAAGGCATAGATCTGTTATTTCAAATTGCCGATTCGGGTGACACTCGCCTGCAAAGCTATGCCTTAGTCAACGCCCATAAATCGCTAATGGCAAGCCCAGCTTATTTAGCTGCCCATGGAACACCCAAAGTGCCACAGGACTTAGCCAAACATAAAGCGATTCGCTTGCAGTCGGCGCATATCGAAGGTGCGTGGAAATTATTCGATGGTAAAACTTGGATTGTCGCCGAGCCCAAGACTCAACTGACGGTAAACAATGTCACCCTCGCTCGCGAGGCCGCCATTGCGGGGCTTGGGATCACAGCGGTGCCGTCCATCATAGCCCAAGTCGCATTAGAAAAAGGCGATTTAATCCCGCTACTAGATGACTATCCAATGGTGCAAACTAAGGTAGTGCTTAGCTATCCACAGCGGGCGTATCTACCGCGAAAATACCGCGTCTTTATCGAATTCATCTATAGCTCCCTATTTAAACGTTGGGGATCGCAAGTCTTAGAAGTCCCTGATTTTATCGGCCATGCCGATCTAGATGAATAAATCGAACACCCAAAACAGTAACAATTGTTACTTTGTAAAGTGTAAATCATTGCTTTGAGGATAAATCCTCTATGTCAGAATTGCCTTAATCCATAAGCCCCTATAAGCTTGGCAAGGTAACAGGCTGCAAAAGACCTTAGGTTTTCCTGATACAGTTTGCACAATAAAATTTAACATTTAATCTCAATTTTGGAGGAAACCTAATGAGCTTAATTAAAGAGTTCAAGGCTTTTGCGTCCCGTGGCAATGTGATCGACATGGCCGTTGGTATCATCATAGGTGCCGCATTCGGCAAAATCGTCTCGTCCTTCGTGGCCGATGTCATCATGCCACCGATTGGTATCATCCTAGGTGGTGTGAATTTTAGTGATTTGAGCATAGTGCTACAAGCAGCTCAAAGCGATGCGCCTTCTGTGGTCATTGCCTATGGCAAATTCATTCAAACTATTATCGACTTTACGATTATCGCCTTCGCCATTTTTATGGGTTTAAAAGCCATTAACACCCTAAAACGCAAGGAAGAAGATGCGCCTAAAGCGCCACCAGCACCGACCAAAGAAGAAGAGTTGCTGTCTGAAATCCGCGATCTATTGAAAGCTCAACAAGAAAAATAATCTCAAACTTAAGTGTCACGCATAAAAAACCCATCTCTAGAGATGGGTTTTGTTTTTACATCAGCGAGATAAGTGATTACTCAGCTTCAACATGCACAGTTTCACTGTAATCTTGCACGACTTCTGCCACCCGAATGCGATAAGAGTTAAACAAACAAGGCACTATACCCGTTTGCTCGGCAATACTGTGGGCCATCTGATTGCGCCATTGGGTAATAGAGGCTTGGTCCTCCCAGAACGACAGGCTCAGTACTTTGCCATCGTCGGTTAAGCTCTGAAAACGTTCGATCGAGATCAGCCCCGTACGACCTTCTAAATATTGGCGCATTTCAGCCGCCACGTGCAGATACTCTTCCTTCCCTTCCTTTGTCGGGATGACTTCAAAAATTACCGCGATCATAATGTTCTCCAGAAATGAATGTCCTTAATGTCGACTCTAAGACTAGCCCATCTATCACTCTTTAGCTCACTGATTTTTAGAGTTTTAGTCAATGTGATAACCCTGTCTACAACGAAGGCAATAACCCGAAACATAACAAGTTATTGCCCACGATGACGGCTTACCTGTGGCTAATCTGTAGCGAATCAAGCTCATCAATGCGCTTATCGCCGCGATATAACCAGCGATACAAGGTCGGCAAGACGAGTAAGGTCAGCGCCGTCGAGCTAAACAAGCCACCGATAATCACCACTGCCAAGGGCTTTTGGATCTCACTGCCAACACCCGATGACAATAAAATCGGGATCAAACCTAAGGCCGAGGTCAGTGCCGTCATCAATACCGGGCGCAAACGCCCCACTGTGCCCTCATAAACACAATCATAGAGTGCTTCGCCGCTTTGCCTGCGCTGATTAATCGAATCCACCAGCACCACACCGTTGAGCACCGCTACCCCAAATAGAGTGATAAAGCCAATAGAGCTAGGCACAGATAAATAAGTACCACTGACATACAGGGCCACTATGCCGCCAATCAAAGCTAAGGGCACGTTCGCCATGATGAGCAACACTTGCTTGAATGAACCAAAGGAGAAGTACAACAACAAGGCAATCAAAGCGATAGAAATCGGTACCACTAGCATCAACCTTTGCTGCGCTCGCTGCTGATTTTCATACTGGCCGCCAATGATCACTGTATATCCCGCTGGCAAATCCGCCTTTGGCACTAGGGCATAAATATCTTTTACAACCGAGCCCATATCGCGTCCCGCCACGTTGGCCTGCACCACAACACGGCGCTGCACATCGTCACGGCGAATATTCGGCGGCGCCATTTCCACTTCGACGCTGGCGACTTCCCCTAAGCGCACTGTGGCGCCATTTGTACCACTGAGTAATAAGTCTTTAATCGCATCAGGGCTTTGGCGAAACTCGGCCGCGAGTCGCACATTGATGTCGTATCTGGCATTGCCATCGATCACTTGCCCTGCACTCGCGCCGCCAATGCCTTGGCTGACGAGGCTCATCACTTGATCGACACTGATGCCGTAACGCGCCAATAGCTCGCGTTTGGGGCGCACGACTAATTGTGCCTCACCGCTCACTTGCTCAAGCGACACATCCACGGCGCCGGGGATTTTCGCAACGAGATCGGTAAGTGCTTGGCCTTTCTGTGATAATACAGCTAAATCAGGGCCGAAGATTTTAATCGCTAGCTGGGCTTTTACCCCCGAAAGTAATTCATCTACCCGAGTCGCAATCGGCTGCGAAAAGGTCAACAAGAGTCCGGGGAACACACTGAGCTTTTCCTCCATCAAGCGTTGCAGTTCCAAGCGCGAGCTTGCCGACTGCCACTCTGCTATCGGTTTTAAGCCAATATAGACTTCAATATTACTCACAGGCTCGGGATCGCCGCCCAGTTCAGGCGCACCAATGCGGCTCAGGGCATATTCCACCTCGGGAAATGCTAGCAAAATAGCCTCAAGCTTAGGTGCGACTTGGAGCGAAGTGCCTAAACTCGCCGTCGGTGCCAGCGTCACCCTCAAGTTGATCGTGCCTTCCTCCAGTTCAGGCACAAATTCGGTACCCAGCCTTGGTAACAATAATAGACTCAAGCCGAACATCACCAAAGCGCTGAGCATCACCACCTTTGGCCTAGCAAGCGTTGCCGTCAGTAACTTGCGATAAGCAGCATCCAGTGGCGCTAAAATCACACTTTGTTTAAGCAGCACACCGCGCTTGAACAGATACACGGCAAGGGCTGGCACGGCAATCAGCGCCACCAGCAAGGCCGACATCATTGCCAAAATAATACTGACCGCCATCGGCTGGAACAGCTTGCCTTCAACCCCTTCGAGGGCAAATAACGGTGCAAATACGACGATAATAATGGCGGTGGCGAAGAAGATTGGACTACACACCTCTTTTGCCGCGAGCATGATCCGAATAACCATATTCGATTCGCTGACATCCCCACTGGCTTTAGCGCCATCCTCCTCACTGTGATAGGGATCGTCCTCACCATCGGCACGCGCCCTCGCCTCAGGTAAATGGCGGCGATCCGGTTGGGTTAAGTGTTTGAAAATATTCTCTACCATCACCACAGAGCCATCGACTAACATACCAATCGCAACTGCTAAGCCGCCGAGCGACATCAGGTTTGCCGACAAGCCATAATAGGACATCACCATAAGTGCGAGCCCGATAGACACAGGAATCGACAGCAGCACCAGCAAGGTCGCGCGGATATTGACGAGGAACAACGCCAAGATCACCACGATAAACACAAAGGCCATTAGCAGCGCATCGCGCACTGTGGTCACAGCCTTATCGACCAGATCCGCTTGGTCGTAAAACACCTCAAAGGACACGCCATCGGGCAAGGCCTGCTCGATAAGGCTCACCCGCGCACCAATATCGTCAATCGTCGCCTTAGTGTTTGCCCCCATGCGTTTGAGCACGACACCAGCCACCACTTCACCGAGATTTTGCACTTGGCCCGATTCATCGCGGCGCGTCATAGTCACAGCCCCGACACGGATCTCGCTGCCGAAATCCACCTGAGCGATATCGCCAATACGCACTGGCGTACCGCTGGCTTCGGTCAGAGGGATCTGCGTGATCGCCGCTAATCCCGCGTCTCCTGCGGGCAACATGCCATAGCCGCGCACCACAAGTTGCTCTTGGCCTTGGTCCATAAACCAACCGCCAGCGTTGCGGTTATTGCTCTCTAGCGCTTCGGTCACCTGCGCCATAGACAAGCCATAGGCACGCAGTTTATTCGGGTCGACCTGCACTTGGTATTGGCGCACATCGCCACCAAAAGACAAGACTTCAGTCACGCCGCCCACGGGCATCAATATCAACTTCACCAGATAATCATTTAAGCTACGCAATTCGGCGGCATTAATGCCAGAGTCAGGTTCTGCACGCAGAATATACTGATAAATCTGCCCTAATCCCGAAGTATTGGGGCCGATTTCAGGCACTCCGACGCCGCTTGGGATCATCTCCCGCGCCGCCTGCAACTGTTCAAACACTTGCTGACGGGCGAAGTAAATATCCGTCCCCTCGGCAAATACCACAGTCACAATCGACAAGCCAGTGCGCGATAACGAGCGCACCTCAGTCACCGCTGGCAAGGCGTACATGGCCGATTCCACCGGATAACTGATGAGTTTTTCCACCTCTTCAGCGGCTAAGCCTTCGGCCGCAGTATTGATGGTCACTTGCACGTTAGTCACATCAGGAAAGGCATCGAGATTCAACTTAGGCAGCATGGCCACACAGCCCACAATCACGGCGAGCAGAGCCAATACCACTAACAGCCGATTTTTAATCGCGGCTTCGATTAACTTTTGCAACATAGAAAATCTCCAAAATGAGGGCGCTCATATTAGTGGGCGTGAATATCAAAGCCCGCTTTCGCCTGCTCGGATGCCAAGAAGAACGCGCCAGCCACCACAACCTTGAGCTGTGCCTGTTGGGCTTTTTCAAGCTCAGGTCCACGCACTAGACTCAGGCCACGTTGACGCTGCACCACTTCTACCTCAATGGACTCGAAGCCATCCTCATCTTGAATAAAAATCTGCCAGTCGCCATCGCCGCCACGGGTCAGCGCCGCATCGGGCAGCACTATGCCACTGCCGTTTGGATCGGTAGTAGAGCCAGCAAAGTACAATTCAGCAAATTGCCCCGCATGCAACACATGATCAGGATTGGGCATACTCACCAGCACTTGCTCGGTGCGCGTTACGCTGTCGAGTTCATGGGAGCGACCGATTATCTTACCTGCCAACGTCTTATCCCCTACTTGCACTAAAGCTGAACTGCCAACCTGGATATGCGTAGTTTGAGTTGGGGTTAACTGCGCCTCGACCCATAAATAGGATTCATCGGTCAGTTGCATTAAGGGCGTGCCCGCGCTAAACACTTGACCTAGCATGGCGATATCCTGCTGCACTCGGCCGTCAATTGGCGCTAAGAGTTGATAACTGCCTATGGCTTCTGGCGTCGATTCCAGTGCACGAATTTGCGCAGGCGTCATCTTAATTGCCTCTAAAATCGCCCGTTTAAGTTCGGCATCCACCTGCGCCTGCATCCGCCGACTGACGCTAACCGCACCTTCACTCATGCGTTTGACTCGACTCCATTCGGCAGCGGCATTAATGTAGTCCGCCTGTGCCTGCGCAACGGCTGCGCCACCCAAGGTAAGTAAAGGCTCACCTTTTTTCACTTCTTGTCCCGGCACCACATGGCGCGCCAACACACGCACATCGAGCTGCGGCGCAAGGGTCGCGGTTCGATCGCGATCCACCACTAAGGTCGCCGTCGCCCTAATATCGAGATTCAAATTGGCTAGGTTCAAGCTATCGCTCGACAAAGGTAACAAGCTAATCCCCGCCAAGGCTTGCTGCGCTTCGGTCAATTTCAGCGCCTGTTCGCCGTGTTCATCCGCCGGCGCCGTTTGCGTTACCGAATCGCCGCTTGCCTTAGCGATGGGTGCGTGATCACCGCCAGCCAATACAGGCTGAGCGAGAAATGCCAGCGTGCTCAGCACGAATAATGCGAGCGCGATTTTTGATAGGTTAAACCGACGCTTTTCAGGCGTCGTTACAGCATCCAGTTGAAGGATATTTTCGTGGTGAGTATTTGAATTCATTATTGTGACCTCATGGGTTTACTGTGCGTGCGGTGGTATTAGATGTTATCGAAGGGACTGAGTTGAGCTTTTCGATAAAAGGCATAAGCTGGCCGCTTTCGCCCATCCAAGTTAACCAACTTTGATAGATAGCCGTTTCTAGGTTTAAGCCCACCAAATAACTGGCGGCTAACTGACGACGGCTCTGTAAGTACTCACTCGTACTCACATCCCCCGCCTGCCATTGTTGGCTTAAGGATTTAGCGGCTTTAGCACCTGACACTTGCACTAACTCACGCCAGTCTTGGTAACGTTCAAGTAAACGCGGTAACGCATAGAGGAATTGTTTCTGCTTAGCGGTAAGCACTCGCTCACGGGCAAGATAGCCTTGCTCCGCGATAGCGATGCCCTTATCGGCTACGGCTTGTAACTCACTGTAGTTATTGCGAACTTGTAGAGGAATCGACACGCCGACACCGAGCTTATTGTCCGTGCCCTCCTTTTCAGCGCCTAGGCTAATAGTCGGGTCAGCTGAAGCTTCCGCTTTGACTTGCATGACATTAACTCTGGCGAGCAGCACTTGCTGATAAGCACTCGCCAGGGCTGGCAAGGCTGATTTAGAAGTGCCCAACTCGGCCGCTGGCGCTTGCTTAGCCTGAGTCACAAAGAAATGGATCTCCTTGATAAATTCACTAAAAGCGAAATTATTATCCCCAAGTAATTCAATTACTTTGCCATCGGCCACTAAGGCCACCTGCTCGGCTAAGGCGTAGTCGGCAGTATTAGAGGCGACTTCGAGTTGTATCAATTGCAGCTCGACGTTGGATAAGTCCCCCGCCGCCAATCGCTGCTCAGCAATATTGAGCTGCGCCTTGGTGAACCTTAATTGCTGCTCGGCAAAGGTCAGCGCCTTACGGCTTTGCGCCTGTTCTGCCAAGGCCAGCAAGCGTTCGGCTAACATTTGGCTACGCTCTAACCCTATGTCCGCTAAAAGGATTTGCGCTTCAAGCTCGGCACGCTGCGTCGCCACGCCGCGCTTGTCGCCCCAATCGAGGGTTTGGCTCAGCCCTAAGCTATAAGCATCTGTATCAGCATTTTGATAATTAAGCCCAAGTTCTGGGTTATACACAGCGCGATCTGCCGCCTGAATGGCCAGTTTGGCCTGTTGCTGCCTTACAAGCTGTGCCTGAACTTCAGGTAACTGATTGAACTGTGTGAGTAACTCAGGCAACCATAGGCCAAAGTTGACATGTGCCGTGTCGGTTTCTTTGGCGGGTAAGCCCAGTGATTGCGCCTTAAATGCCTCAACTTCAGCGGCTTTGATTTCAGGGGCATTAGCTTCAGAGGCTTTGGTTTCAAGGACCTTGACTTCAAGGACATTGACTTCAAGAGAGTCATTTTCTGCCGCGAGGGCAAAGGCTACCAATCCGGCGGCCAATACTAATCCGCAGCTAAACAAGCCCGATCTAAACAGACAAACTAACGTACGGGCGAGAATCGTTTTTTTCATCGCAAATCCTAACAATATCGAATGTGGATCGGCTGACTTTTGCGCCCAAAGCGAAACGGCTAGATGTGAGCTTCATTTAAATAGCTCAATGCAAAGCAATCATATCGTTCTGGGCATGGCAAATAAGCGCCGATCGAATCATCCCGCCAAGCAATACAGTGCGCGGCTAAAAAGCCAATGACGGCTCCAACAGTTAACGCTGCGAGCATCAGTTCAAGCGTATCTTTTGGGGGATGAACATAACGGGCTTATCACGCGGCAAAATAGAATGAGATCCAATCAGATGAATCAATCGTCCTAGGCCGAGAAATAAGCCGAATATTAGAGAATTAAGCGATAGGAGGGCGGTATTTAGGTAAATTTTCAGGCGGAAAATAGGATACATCGGTAGGCAGATAGACGCTTTCTAACGCCTGTACAGGCTGACTCACTGCCTGAGATAACAACGCCACATGACCGCCATGGCATTGGCAGTCGAGGCATAGGTCAAAATCTTGTATTTCAGTGGTTTTCACTAAGTGGGAATGAAATCCGCTGCTTTGGTTTTCTCCCGTGTGATTACTGGTGACACCCGTGGAGTCCGCAAAGCCTAAGGCTTGCTCGCTTGGACAAACGCAATCGACACATTGGGCCAAAGTGGTCACTTGAGCGCTAAATTGCAGATGGGGATGATTCTCAGCTTCTTCCGCACCATTGCCCGCATGTAACTGATGCGCACCCATATTCGCGCCAGCAAATTGCAGCACGATAATGGCTATCAGTAGGGTCACCATTCGAGTAAAAAATGGCTTAGCGGTAGAATTCAAATATCACCTATAGCAAATAAAGGATAACGGAACATCTGACCCGTATGATAAACATAAGTTCACAGCTCGCAAGCAAAGTCTTTCAAGCTGTGATCTCTAAAGGCTAACGCTGACTTAAACACTCAGTGCTTATTTAAATGCACAGCACTTATTTAAATACACAGTGCTTAGCATAATCAGCGGCTTCGTTAGCAGTCCAATCGCCAGACGGCTTATTTTTCATCTGTTTACACCAAGCATCACTGCCCACTTCTGGCGCGCAGGCACTCAGTCCAGCGGTAAATGCCAACACTAACGCAATCGCACTGACCTTAGAAACTGTCAGTGAAGAAAAAGAGCGCGATTTCAATAATGACATACTTAATTCCTTGTAAATATGGCCTAAATTAGACCATTAAATATTCGAACGCTTAGTGATCCAAGCAATCGCTTTGGCTTTCTGTTCGAGTGGAAACCAAGCCACTTCGCCCTGCATAAAAGGCCCGAGTAAGCGCACCGCATTTCCCACCCAATCAGGGCCGCCCACAAACACTAAGGCTTCAAAATTCGGTAACTGGACTTCACCACTACCGGTCAGCGACTCAAATTCCCAGCCTTCGAGTAACACATCCGCCTCAATATACAGGCAAACTTGGCCCCAATCCTTACGATAACTCTTAATCGCTGGCTGTAAACGGGTCCGATAATCGGTGGAGGATAGTCGGCCACTGGCAAAAAGACTGATAACACCCTTAGCAATATCGGGGATTTGGCATAACATAGAGGCACTCCGAATCGAGAACACTTTTGCAGGCAATGGCTTTAGCCAATGCAGCGGCAAAGAATGCGCCCGATGATAACAAATCTATTGGAAAGCCATAAGTCATTATTGATGGCTTCTCAATCCATGCTGAAAAATGCCTAAGTTTGCCATGATAAAAATCTCAAACCGTGTGGAACTTCAGGAAAATGAAATCGAGTGGCAATTTATCCGTTCGAGTGGTGCAGGCGGCCAGCACTTAAATAAAGTGTCCACCGCTGCGCAGCTGATTTTCGATATTAAAAGCTCATCATTACCCGAGTTTTACCAAGAACGCTTGCTCAACAAGGCGGATCACCGCATCACTAAAAGCGGCAAAATCATTATCAAATGCCAAGCGAGTCGCAGCCAAGATGCCAACCGCCAAACGGCGTTGGAGCAATTTATCGCCTTGGTTGCCAGTGTCGGTGAAGTGCAGAAAAAACGCATCCCCACCCGCGCCACTAAAGGCAGCCAAACGCGGCGATTAGAGACCAAGAAACAAAAAGGTGCCACTAAGGCCATGCGTCAACAGAAGAGTGACTATTAACTTAGGTGACAGTTAACTTAGATGACAATTAACTCAACTGACAGCCAACTTAGGCAATTGCTAACTCAGTACCTGAGAAATAACCGCAATTGAACCCAGCCAACAATGGCACAAGATGCCAAAGGTATAATCGGCTCGCACATGATCAGCTCGCACACAATCGACTAACGGATAATGCAAAATCGATTTGAACAGGTTAAGTTAGTGGCCTATGTAGAAAACTGAAATAAATTTTTCCAACTTTAATCCCAGCATTAATCCCAAGGCATGTCGTAAAGGAAAGCGCAATGAGTCACAAAATTTTGCTCGTCAATGGCCCCAATCTCAACCTCTTAGGCCGCCGCGAGCCCAGCGTTTACGGTCATCAAACCTTAGCCGACATAGTGGCGGAGTTAAACCAGCAGGCAAAGTTGGCGGGAGTTAAGCTCGAGCATATTCAGTCCAACGCCGAATTTGAGTTAATCAATGCGATTCATGCGACCGATGCCCAGATGATTATTATCAATCCCGCCGCCTTTACCCATACTAGCGTCGCCCTGCGTGATGCCCTGCTTGGGGTGGCAATTCCGTTCTTTGAAGTGCATTTATCCAATGTGCACGCCCGTGAAGCCTTTCGCCACCATTCCTATTTTTCCGATAAGGCGATAGGTGTGATTTGCGGTTTCGGTTCACAGGGTTACGAGTTTGCGCTGGCGGCGGCCATTAAGCGGCTCAACCAGCCACAGTAAATTCTATTCAATAGCGTGCTTTGCAAGGGCAGATAAATGGCAATGGATCTTCGTAAAATTAAAAAACTCATTGAGTTAGTACAAGAATCTGACATAGCAGAACTGGCGATCACCGAAGGTGAAGAATCAATTCGTATCACCCGCTACAGCCCTATGCCAGCCAATATGCAATCACAGCAAGCGATCCCCAGAGCACCTGCTTTGCCTTTGAATTCACAGGCAAAGCAGACAAGCCATTCGCAAACAGGCATTACGCCAAGTACAGAAGGTTTTGTACAAGTCTCACCTATGGTCGGCACTTTTTACGCGGCGGCAGAACTCGATGATGTGCCGCTGGTTAAAGTCGGTCAACGAGTGAGCCAAGGTGAAGTGATCTGCATTATCGAAGCGATGAGAATGATGAATCCCATCCAAGCCGAGCGCGATGGCGTGGTCAGCGCTATTTGGGCCAAAGACGGCGATGAAGTGGCATTCGATCAGCCACTATTTACCTTAATCTAACCGCTCGCCTTCCCATGAATTGAAGCGCACTTAGATTTAAGATGCGGTTTTCAAACCAAGACAGCATTAACCGAGGTCACTATGATATTAATTACCGGCGCCAGCAGTGGTTTAGGCGCGGCGCTCGCATCGCTCTACGCCAAAGAGAATGAAGCACTGACACTCACAGGTCGCCATGCCGAGCGTCTGCAAACCGTCGCCAATGCATTAACGCCCTTCTCCAACAAAACTATCGCTGCTATTACCGCCGATCTCGCCAGTGAATCGAGTCTCGAAGCCCTGTTCGATGGCCTAACGCAAGCCCCTAAAACCGTGATCCATTGCGCGGGCAGCGGCTACTTTGGTGCGATTGAAACCCAAGGGGCCAGCGATATCCACAGCCTGCTCAATAACAATGTCACCTCGACGATTCTGTTGGTGCGGGAATTAGTCAAACGCTATAAAGATCAAGCAGTCACTGTGGTTGTGGTCATGTCCACCGCAGCACTGGCCGCCAAGGCGGGAGAATCCACTTACTGCGCGGCAAAATGGGCGGTGCGGGGATTTATCGAGTCGGTGCGATTAGAGCTTAAACAAAGCCCAATGAAGTTGATTGCCGTGTATCCCGGCGGCATGGACACAGGCTTTTGGCCCAGTAGCGGTAAGGCTTTAGATACCTCAAGCTTTATGTCCGCCGATGAAGCGGCTGGCATGCTCAAACAAGCCTTGGTTGCCACAGAGCATGGTTATATCGCCGATATCACCATACAAAGGGGCTAAATGTGTGGATTCGAGACGCAGAATATGACCACTGCGTCTCTTCCTTAGCACTCGCTAGTCGGCGCAGTTCGCTGTGTTTAGGGTAACGACGCGACGGCTTTCTCTGTGGGTCAGCCACCACATCAGCAGTCCTCCCAATGACAACAAAGATGCCGCATAACCTGTCGCGGCAATGCCTTGTCCAGACAGTATCACTAAACTGCCCACCCAAGGCCCAATTGCATTGGCAAGATTAAAGGCGCATTGCACTAAAGCGCCTGTCATGGCTTGCCCATCGGGTGCCACATCCATCAATCTGGCTTGCACAATAGTGGCGAGCCCTAACCCACAACCGACAAAAAATACCACGGGCATCAACGCCCAGTAATGTCCGGTCAAACTCGGGTAAATCGCTAATACCACAGTACTTAACACTAACGACCAAAACGCCGCCGCTAAGGCCGACTTATCCGCCGCCCAGCCACACACTAGCGTGCCCAATGTTGCGCCAATACCAAATACCGCCATCATGATCGGGATCTTAAACGGCTCGACTTGTGTCACTTGGATTAAGGTTTCAGCCAGATAGGTATACACGCAGAAGATACCGCCAAAGCCAATGGCCGCGATGCCGAGCGTCAGCCAGACCTCACGATTTTTAAGGGTTTGTAGCTCTTTTTTGGGACTCGCATCAGCGGGCACGGCTTGATTAGGTGCTAAAAAATACACCATTATCGCGGTAATGGTCGCCAGAATCGCCACTATGCCAATGCCCGAGCGCCAGCCCACAGTTTGCCCCATCCAAGTCGCAAACGGCACACCGATAATCGTCGCCAGCGTAAGGCCAATAATCACCCGCGATACGGCGCGGGCCTTCATTTCTGGTGGCACTAAAGAGGCAGCGAGCAACATAGCCACGCCGAAATAAGCGCCGTGGGGCAAGCCGCTGAGAAAACGAAAAAAGATTAGCCAATTCAATGATGGCGCTAACGCACTTAAGCCATTGGCCACCGCCATTAACCCAGCTAAGGCAATCAAGAGTGTTCGCCGTCTGACCCTAACGGCCAGCACCATGATAATCGGCGAACCGACCACAACCCCCAGCGCATAGGCACTGATGGCATAACTCACATGGGCAACCTCTACCCCTAAATCGCTCGCGATATAAGGCACTAAGGTCATGGAAGCAAATTCTGTGGTGCCTAAAGCGAATGTTCCGAGTGCTAAAGCAAGTAACACCCATAATGTACTGGCGCCCTTATGCTGGTTTTGGGTAGCCTGATTTCTAACAGTATTCAAACCTCTTCTCCGCTATGCTATAAAACGACAACTAGCTAATACCAATCGAATCAAATATCTGTTCATTCAGCGGGAGTTCAACGCGCTTTAGACAAGGCGAAGGCTTGAAGGCATAGTGGTGCTCTGTCGAAAGCCTTAAACGCAGTATAAAGCGCGTTGAAACCCGCCCTTCGGGAGCCACACAGGCATCCCACTCCCGTGTTGCATTGACTTAAAAGGGAATACCATTTCTGCGTCAATGCGCCTTGGATTGAGATGCCTGTGAGGCTCTGAACTGATTAGATATTTAATGTGATTGGTATAACTCACTAATAAAAGATGATAAATAAATTGGAGCCCACTAAGGGGCTCCAATTTCTCAGTCATTTACCTAATGTAAATCTATCTGACTAACTGTTCTTGATAGGTTTGACTGTTCCAGTCGTAGGCGTAAAGCGTGCCTTGCCACTCGTAAAGTGTACGACCATCCTGCTGCACAACCCTAGCATTGCTCGGCAAGCTAGACACACTGTGCGGTGCGCGTGGGCGCGGAGTTGCAGCTGTTTTGCCTGCGGCATTACTAGTTTGCGACACCAGTTGCCCAGTCGATTGTCCGGCCATATTTACAGGCATACTCGACACCATACGGCCTTCACTCGCAGAATACTGCATACTGGTTGTTACCCGTACAGGCGCAGAAATCGCCACAGGTTCATCGTCGTAGCGCATAGGAATTGACAGGCCTATGCCAGAATAGGGCGAGTTCCAGTAATTTCGAGCGTAGGCGTCACGCGACGTATTCCAACCCCAATCATTGTTCCAATGGGTGTTCACACCATAACCGACATTCCAACCCGATCCCCACCCCGTAGCGAGCCCTAAACCCAGTCCTAAACCCCAAGGGTAATAAGGTCGATAATAGGGACGATAATGGCGATTATCTTTGCGCACATGGCGGTTGTCGTAATAATTGTCATAACGATTGTTGTAATGACTGTCGCCACGACTGTGGCTATCACGATGACCGTGGCGTTCGTCTTGATCCGAATAGCCTCTATTTCCGGCCACCGCCACAGTCGGCACACTGAGCGCCCCCAAAAGTGAGATCCCCACGGCAAGCGATAAAACCAAGCACTTTAGCGACCGCTTATGCGCGCCATGTGATTGACTTTGAAAACACTTTTCTTGAGCAAACCATACAGGAATATTCATATAAACCTCGAAATAAAGGGCGTAAGCGAGATCTATCGCGACTTACTGGTAACCATTTTACGCTTCCTAAGCTTGAAGATCACTGAATTGGTTAACCCTAAAACAGAAAAATGCTATAGTGCGCGCCACACGGATTTTCACCGCAGAGGCTATTTCCACATGAGTTTTAAGGATTTACGCAGCTTTATTGATCACTTAGAAGCCAATGGCGAACTCAAACGCATTAGCTACCCAATTGATCCTCATTTAGAAATGACAGAGATCGCCGATCGCGTATTACGCGCTCAAGGCCCTGCGCTATTATTTGAAAATCCCAAAAATCATCACATGCCCGTGTTGGTAAACCTGTTCGGTACGCCAAAACGTGTGGCCATGGCACTCGGCAAAGACGACCCATTAGCCCTGCGCGAAGTGGGTGAACTGTTAGCCTTTTTAAAAGAACCCGAACCACCACGGGGTTTTAAAGACGCGATCGCTAAGATCCCTATGTTCAAGCAAGCCTTGAATATGCCGCCAAAAACAGTGCGTAATCCACCTTGCCAACAAATCATCAAAACCGGCGATGAGGTCGATTTAACTAAATTGCCTATTCAGCATTGCTGGCCTGGCGATGTCGCGCCACTGGTGACCTGGGGCTTAACCATCACCAAAGGCCCGCGCAAGAGTCGTCAGAATTTAGGCATTTATCGCCAACAATTACTGGGTAAAAACAAGCTGATCATGCGCTGGTTGTCCCACCGTGGCGGCGCGTTAGATTTTGCTGATTTTAAACAACAATTCCCCGGTGAGCGTTATCCGGTTGTGGTCGCACTCGGCGCCGATCCTGTGACCATTTTAGGTGCCGTCACCCCAGTCCCCGACTCCATGAGCGAATACGCTTTTGCCGGTTTACTGCGCGGTGAACGTACCGAAGTCTGTAAGGCATTAAGCTGCGACTTAGAAGTGCCGGCCACCAGTGAAATCATCCTCGAAGGCTATATCGACCCAGAGGAACTGGCGGAAGAAGGCCCCTACGGCGATCACACGGGTTACTACAACGAAACCGATAAGTTTCCAGTATTTACCGTTACCCACATCACTCAGCGTAAAGATGCCATCTACCACAGCACTTACACTGGCCGTCCACCGGATGAGCCCGCCATGCTGGGGGTTGCATTAAACGAAGTGTTTGTGCCGATTTTGCGTAAGCAATATCCTGAGATCGTTGATTTTTATCTGCCACCTGAGGGCTGTTCGTACCGCATGGCAGTGATCTCCATTCGCAAACAATATCCGGGACATGCCAAACGAGTGATGATGGGCGCTTGGTCTTTCCTGCGCCAATTTATGTACACTAAGTTTATTGTCATAGTGGATGAAGATGTGAACTGCCGTGACTGGCAGGATGTGATCTGGGCGATCACCACCCGTATGGACCCTAAACGCGATACTGTGATGATCGAAAACACCCCTATCGACTACCTCGATTTTGCTTCACCCGTTGCGGGCTTAGGCTCAAAAATGGGGCTCGATGCCACCAATAAGTGGGAAGGTGAAACTAACCGCGAATGGGGTACGCCAATCGTGATGGATCCAAAAGTAAAACAAAAGATCGACTCAATCTGGGATGAGTTAGGCATAGACGACAGCCCAACCCTATAATTCAGCTTAAGCCATTACTCAAGTATCGGCTTTAGCCAAGAGAATAGGCCAATAACAGGCCTCTAAAGCGACACCTAGACACATACTGTTGAAGAAAGGTGCAAAGGAAGTTTGATGAAAACCATACGTTGTAAGATAGAGAAAGTTAACCCATTTAACGATGCCGTATATCAAGTATTGTTAAGGCCTGAAACCGCCTTCGATTTCCAAGCGGGGCAATACTTATGTGTTGTCATGGGTGAAAAAGATAAACGCCCCTTCTCTATCGCATCAGCGCCAAACGCCGAGCTGATCGAATTACACATTGGCGCCGCTGTAAGTGAAAGCTACCCAATGCAAGTGGTCGAGCGCCTGAAAGCCTGCGCTATTGACGGCAGCACTATCGACATCGAAGCCCCAGGCGGCGAAGCCCACCTGCGTCACGAAAGCATTCGTCCTCGCCTGTTAATCGCCGGCGGCACAGGTTTCTCTTACATTAAAAGTATCATCGAGCACCAAATCGCCCTCGGCCAACAGGTTGAAACTATGCTGTATTGGGGTTGTCGCACCCAAGATGCCATGTATTTTGAAACCATCGCCCGCGAGTGGCACGACGCTCACCCTTGGTTACACTTCGTGCCAGTTATCGAAGAAGCTCCCTCTAATTGGCAAGGCAAAACCGCTAATCTGTTAGCGCAAATCAAACAAGATTTTGTCAGCTTAAATGGCTACGACATCTATATCGCCGGCCGTTTCGACATGGTGGGTGCAGCACGGGAAATCTTCCGCGAGATTGGTGTAGAAGAAGCACATCTCTACGGTGATGCGTTCGCGTTTATCAAATAACGCGATAATTTGTATGCTTGGCTGGCTAACCTTTGCCAGCATAGGCTTAAAATAATAAACCCCAGTTTTTACTCTGTCTCTTGATCACATCTTTTGCTCAAGAGACAAGGCTAGCTGGTAACCTTCAAGGATGGTTTGCAGTTTAAACCATCCTTGCCATAACCTTTCCCAGCCCACAATTCCGCTTCGTTTGCTGTCATTCCAGCCCGCGAGTTTTCCTAATCTTAGATAAGCCCAATGCACACTGGGGACTTGTTCGGGCGGTTGGCTTTTTTCCGTCTTTAGCCATAACAACTTCCAGGCCAATGGGCTTAACAGGCT